>CAKZLX010000289.1 GCA_937127265.1 uncultured Pseudomonadota bacterium | reverse complement strand
CCACCCTCAGAAAGCAAAATCAAACGTGTAGTCGCCACATTGAGTGACAATCGATAGAGTGTAGTACCCAACAACAACATCGGGAAAATTGAAAGGTCAACTGGATTTTTAATGTAAATTGTGACCAACAACACCAACAGCGCAAGCGCAAACGAAATTGACAGTAGAAAATCCATCAACAACGTAGGGATCGGAGCGATCATGATCAAAAGGACACCAATCCCCAAGATGACAAGGATTAGATCTTTTTGTTTGAATATTTCTTGCAAGAATTTGGGCATAGACTCATCAATATGTTGTGCACACGTTTGAAGACTAATCAAAACGAAGATTTTTTTCCAGTGACAACCATGGAAAACATCGATCAACCTTTGAAATACAGTCTCTGGTTTGACTATTGTAATTGAGTACAATGTCAGTTACATCAAGAGCAAATTAGTTTCACTCAAGTGGTAACCACTTCATCACACAGAGGACATATCATGAACCTACTCCTTCGAATTGGCAGAACCATGATTCGGCGCGCCAGCACAAAATTTATGGACAAAGTGGGATCCAAAGTCGTTTCGCGAATGACAGATACCTCATCAGATGCTCCAAACGCTTCCTATGAGCCAAAACGCAACCACAAAGAGACTACTCCACCGCAATCGTAACGATGTACGGTTCACCACCCAGCACAACCCTATTATTCTCACACTATCTTAATTTGGAGATTTGTGTATGCGTACTGTACACCAATTATTCATTACACTACTGATTGCTCTTCTTTTATTGTCTCCTTCCGTAGAAGCCTACGATGCTGATTGTTCAACACCAGTCAACGCCACCAAAACGCTCATCAAAAACTTGATGAGTGACAGTTGGAATCGTGAATTGGCAGCCATCTGCGTTCGTGGAGATGAAAAAACAGCGCTACAACTCAAACAAGTTTTGGACGCAAAAGGTATTTTCATTGATTACGACAACATTCCAAAAGAAGCCGATTTCGTTGATGACACAGGGAACTCCGTTGCCATTTTAGATATTCGACTACCCGAAGTCAAATGGGAGAAAGTCACCGAAGGAGAGTACGCTGGACAATGGCAGATATCGGAGCAAAGTATACAACTGGTACCAGAACTCTACGGCGATACCTTTTCCGCGTATGTACGAGCTATCCTCGAACGCCTGCCTGCGAGTTTCTTTGAATCGGTCTTTGGACTGCAAATTTGGCAATACTTGTTGTTTGGTGTCATTTTATTGGTGTCCTGGTTAGCCGGTCGCATTGTTGATCGGGTCATCTACAGCCAATTCATCAATTTCATTGACAAACAGCAGTTCTCTTTGGAACCAGAAAAACTTTTGCCATTGCGAAGCCCTGTCGTTTGGTTGGTCATCTCATTGTTGTTCATGGCTGGGTTACCGGATTTGCAACTGCCTGTTCGCATCAGTGGCAGTCTGTTCTTTCTTGCTCGATTGGTGATGTCCTTCTCTGCCGTCATCTTCTGTTCTAGAATCATTGATTTGGTTAGTGCTATCTTCATACAAAAATCCGAACTGACCGATTCAAAACTCGATGACCAACTCATCCCCTTGGTCAAGCGTGCTGGTAAAACCCTGATGTGGATTTTGGGAATCGTCTTCATTCTTCAAAATATGGGGGTTGAAGTTACCGCCTTGGTTGCCTTTGGTTCTGTGGGAGGGGTCGCGATTGCGCTGGCCTCCAAGGATACGGTTGAAAACCTTTTCGGTTCCTTGGTCGTCTTCATTGACCAACCTTTTCAAATCGGTGAATACGTCATCATTGATGGTTCAATTGAAGGCGTCATTGAAGAAGTCGGCTTTCGTAGCACTCGGATCCGTACATTGGATAAAACGCTAATCTCGGTGCCCAATGCCAAGATTGCACACTGTACGGTAAACAATTTTGCCAAAATACCAGAAAGACGTTTCAAGTGCACACTAGCCCTCCGTTATGACACCACCACGGCACAAATGGAAGCCTTCATTGAATCCTTACGCACCTATCTTTCCGAACATGAAATGGTCAATTCGGATAGTGTCATTGTCTACTTTGCAGACATGAACAGTTTCTCTTTGGATGTGTTGGTGATGGCATTCATCAAAAGCAACGCTTGGATTGAACTGGTCAAATTTAAACACGAGGCCTTCTTGCACTTCATGAAACTTGCTGAAGAACACAACGTCGGATACGCCTTCCCAACCACCACAATTGAACTTGAAGATCAACACACCAAGGGATAGACCATGCGGTTTCATGAACAAAATCACGGCATTTATTTTGATGATCTCGATATATTTGGTGTACTCCACAACGCTCGCTATCCTTTATTGATCGAACGTACCATTGGTGCATTTTGGAAAAAAATGGGATGGGGTGGCCTCTCAGAATTGGAACGCAATCCCGATCAATTCCACTTGGTTCGAGTCAATCACTTTGAGTATATTCGTGCCGTTGAAGGTGTCGATGAAGTTCGGGTCCGTGTTTGGGTAGATAAAATGGGACGTACCAGTTTAACCTTTGGGTTTGCGGTGTTGCCAATCGATGAAGATACCCCGTACGCCTCTGGATATCGGGTCTTGGTTTGTGTCGACCCCAAAGAACGAAAACCCAACCCGTGGTCAGAAGAGTTTCGTGAACAGTTGAAGCCCTACCGAAAAGATTTACCCAACACCTAATTGAGGAGACTAGATGAGCCAGCAATTTGAAGATGGTACCACACTCGATCGCTTTATCTTCGAGACCACCAAAGCCCATCGTGAAGCCCAAGGAACTTTGGCAACCCTGCTTCGACAAATCGCTTTGGCGGGACGACTGGTATCGAGTCGGGTTAATCGTGCTGGACTTGCCGGAATGTTGGGAGCCACTGGAGAAACCAATGTACAAGGTGAATTCGTTCAAAAGTTGGATATCTATGCCAACGATGCTTTCAAAAGAGCATTGGAACACGTGGGGGTCTGTTGTGCAGTTGTATCCGAAGAAGACGACCAACCGTTTTTGATACCAGAACGTTTTCATTCTGGACGCTACATTGTCTGTATTGATCCACTCGATGGCTCGTCCAATATTGATGTCAATGCAACCATTGGAACCATCTTTGGTATTTTTCGACGAAAGACCCCTGAAGGAACCACCGCGACAAAGGATGACTACCTACGTTCTGGGCGAGATATGGTTGCCTCGGGATACATCATCTATGGTTCTGGAACGGTCTTGGCATTGAGTACTGGAGAGGGAGTCTATTGTTTCACACTCGATCCCTTGGTCGGTGAATTCTTTTTGTCTCATTCAGACTTGAGACTCAACGACAAAGCCAATACCTACTCAGTCAATGAAGGTTACGCAGCAAAATGGAATCCTAAACTGCGTACATACATTGAAGGCATCAAAGATTCTGATGAGAATTGGAAAGCCCGTTATATCGGATCTTTGGTCGCAGACTTTCACCGCAACTTATTAAAAGGTGGAATCTTTCTATACCCCGGAACCATAGATAACCCCCAAGGCAAATTACGCTTGTTGTACGAGGCTTTTCCACTGGCATTTTTGGTAGAGGCCGCTGGTGGACGAGCATCGAACGGCACACAAGACATCTTGGATTTACTCCCCACCGATCACCACCAACGAACACCATTGTTCATCGGAAACAAAGAGAATGTCTCCGATATTGAACGCGCCCTCTCAAAAGAATGAGTTCGGTTCAGCAGATCATCGAGCAATTACAGCAACTGTCCTGTCCCCAACGTGCCGAGATTACCCGTACTTTTTTCAAAACCAATCGACATCAATATGCCGAACACGATCAGTTTATTGGCATTCGGGTACCCCAGTTGCGAACACTGGCCAAGCAACACCTAACTCTCTCTGTCGAAGATACCATTTCGTTACTCAACAGTCCCATTCATGAACAACGTCATCTCGCTTTATTCATTTGGGTCTATCAATATCAACAGAAATCCACTTCACCAGAAACGAAACAACAGATCTACAACGCCTACATTGCCAACCATCGGCAGGTAAACAACTGGGACCTTGTCGATACCTCCACCCCACATATTATGGGAGAACACCTGCGCACACATCCAAGAGATATTCTTTATGAGTGGGCGGTCGATGACAATTTATGGAAACGTAGGATGTCAATTGTGGCGACCTGGACCTTTATCAAACACCAAGATATTCCAGATACATTTTCAATTGCCCAAATCCTCCTTGAAGATCCTGAAGACTTAATCCACAAAGCCGTTGGTTGGATGCTTCGTGAAGCCGGCAGGCGAGATGTAAACGCCTTATACAAGTTCCTTGATAAGCACTGCACAACGATGCCGAGAACTATGCTACGATATAGTATAGAAAAACTCTCAGGCGACAAAAAATACCATTACATGTCGCAATAATTGAATCGGAGGTCTGATGTCACTGCTGTTATGTCAACGGTGTCAACAACACTACACCCAAGGAAGTACTTGTCCGCACTGTGTCACCAATCCTGCCAAAGGGATTTTACCACTGGCGCTATTGCTTGGCATTGGCTGTCACAAACCCGAGCCTAGACCAGAAGTCATGGCTTTGTATGGAGGACCTCCAATCGAAGATCCTGAAATGGAAGATAGTACGAGCGAAGCACCTGCCACCGAAAATCAGACCAAACCAACCGAACCTAAGAAAGAGTCTGCAGAGGATACCGATCAAGTCACACAAGCCACAGAGGATATCCAGCCCAAATCAACCATCAAGGCACTCTATGGACTCTCCCCTGTAGAAGTCAAAGAGATGAAGATTGCCCCGCCAGCACCAACAGATGAGAACGATGAGGACAAGGACTCGCCTTCCGATACCGAATCGACGGATACAGATACACCCTAAATTATCACTTTGAGATTGAATTATGAACACCAAAAAACTTTTCGGTATAGCCGCTATTATCGCCAGCACTTCCTTGTTGGTTGACTCACTAAATAACGCCAACGCCTACCCACAAGGACCCAGTGTCTCCTATGTGAGCAATCCCCTGTTTACAGTTGGTGGCACTGTGTCCAACAGCACCACCAATTTGATTACGGCACCCAACGATCAACTGGTTGTGATTACCGATGTCATTCTGACCATGAGTAACACTTCTTGTGCCTCCACAGTTGAACTAGGTGATGGAAGCACTACCCTGGGAAGTTTTCAATTGCGAGCCTACAACCATCTCGGCACCTATCGCGCGGCGCAATCGGAGCCATCTTCGGTACAACATGCTTTCAACAGTGGTATTGCCATCGCTTCTGGCAGTACACTCAGCATTTCTGAATCTGGCTCTTGCAACGTATCCTACACACTTTCTGGCTATTACGCCCAACCCTAACTACAGTGACTATGATGATGACCAAATCTGTATCTTTTCTTTCTTTATTGATTCTCAGTTGTAGTGGAGAAAAAGTCACTACTGTTGATGACAACAGCATTGATACAGCATTCGATCGGTTTGATGCCGATGGAGATGGCTACTTCAACGATGAAGACTGCGATGATGCCGATGCTAGTTCTCACCCCAACGCCACGGAAGTCTGTGATGGACTCGATAACAACTGTGATGGCTTTGTCGACGAAGGCGTTCTCGGAGAGTTTTATTTTGATGGCGATGGGGATGGCTTTGGAGATTCCAACGACTGGATTGAAGCCTGTCAAGCCACTGAAGATTACGTACCCAACGGAAATGACTGCGACGATGACGATGTTTTTACCTATCCTTCGGCTGCTGAACGTTGTGACAATGTAGATAATGATTGTGACGGTGTTACCGATGAAGATGTACAACTAGACTGGTATTTGGATGAAGATGGCGATGGGATTGGCTCCGATTACCAGATTGAGGCTTGTGATCCACCGGAAGAGTATGTTGCCGAAACTGGGGACTGTGATGATGACAACCCCGATGCTTATCCCCAAGCGGAAGAAGTCTGTGATGAAGTCGATAACGATTGTGATGGCGACATTGATGAGGATCTTACCATTCTAGCCTTTGTTGATGCTGACAATGATGGTTTTGGGGATGCCGCGTCATTAGTGGAAGTATGCACACTTGAGGCTGGATACATTTTAACCGGAGGAGATTGTGATGACATTGACTCCTCAATCCATCCCGATGCCGATGAAATGTGTGATGGACAAGACAACAATTGTGATGGTGTCACCGATGAAGACAATGCCATCGATGCTATCACCTGGTACCTGGATAGCGATGGTGATGGGTCAGGCGATCCCAACCAATCCACCTTAGCTTGTGAGCCTCCCACAAACTACGTCGAAGACAATGACGACTGTAATGACACTGATGAAACCATCTTTCCCAATGCGCCTGAATTGTGTGATGGTCTAATCAACTCCTGTGGTGGAACGCTTCCTTCGGTTGAAATCGATGATGATGGAGATGGATATGTCGAATGTACTATCGACAACAACGGATGGGATGGCACCAATATCAATGGAGACAACGACTGTAACGATGGAAACAACAGTATCTTTCCTTCCGCCACTGAAATTATTGGAGATGAAATCGACTCTGACTGCGATGGTGGAGAGATTTGTGTTTTAGACAATGATGATGATGGACACGGAAATGGTGATGGTCTCACTCGAGTTTCAGTCGATTCCGATTGCAATGATCCCTTTGAAGCCACTTTGAGCAACACTGACGATTGTGATGACTCCAATGCCCTCTACAATCCAACCCTCGGTTGTTTTGGTACCGATTGTGAAGATATCTTAAACAATGGCTGGGGTACTACCAGTGGAGTGTACAGCATTGACCCCGATGGTAGTGGTGGCAATGCCCCTTATGATGTCTATTGTGACATGCAAACCGATGGTGGTGGTTGGATGCGCATCACCCATCTGCACTCCAATCGTAGTATTGGCTCCATCAAACGCAATGCACCATTTTTCAGTGCCGCTTGGCAACAAAATAGTACAAGCTTTACCAACACCAACAATGCCAACCTGGTCCTCGATAACAATACCTATGGCATGCTAGATTCAACCGATTTCTTACAAAATGCCAATCAGATTCGCCTGACCTGTAACGACAACACCCGCAATTTGAACGCCCGAGCCATTTGGAGCCCTTCAAGTGGGCAACTGAACCAATGGCTAGCCGAAGGAACCGACAGAAACGAATACCAATCGTCTCCCTATACCGTTTCCTTAACCAAAAATGGTGGCTCTTTTACCAATACCAACGTCTACTTTTCACACACCGAAGACGCTTTCTTTGGTTCATGGCACGTTTGTGGAACCTTGAGTTCCAATACCGGTGGATTTCAATTGGGCTTTTGCCACAACGGTCCATCCTCTCCAGACTACACACTCGGTTCAGACATCAATCAAATCATGCTCGGTTACCACGGAGGATTTAGTGGATTACGCTTAGAGTGCACCAGAGATACCCCCCGACCAACAAGTATCATCGATGGCAACTTATCAATTTGGGTTCGCTAGGTCCATATACGCACCCCTTCCAAAATGGTCATTATTTAGGATTATGAACGGGATCTCTAAGGAGCCACAAACGTAATCATTACCACAATCTGAATAAATCATCCCCTAAGAAGTCCACCACTGAGGCTACGGCACCACCAATACCACCAGCCGCTTTCTTCTCTTCCATGTAGGCATCAATTCGGGCTTGTACTTCATCAATCGCTTCTTCGGTCCATGTTGCAACAGCATCCAAATGATCCGAGATGTAGTTGATACTGCGAATACTCCAAATACCACCCAAACGAGCACCATCAACAGCATGAATACCGAAGTCTGTGTTGACTCCACCACCAAGACCGACAGTTCCACTCATATTTCCAGAGAAGGAGATCATACCATCTTTGAACCCACCACTGAAGTTAGCAGAGGCACCAAGACCTGCACGGCCCTCGACACCGGCTTTGGCATAAAGGACCCGTGAGGGGCCACGCCCCATCAGGACACTCGACAATTGTGGCCAAAACTCTTCAGGTAACTGATCGACAATCCAATCGTCTGCCTTACCTGGAATCGAACGGGCAAAACGCTTGAAGTCATCGGCATAACTATCGCCCGATTGACGCAACCACTTGAACTCAGCACCAATCTCGGCACCACCTTTGGCTCCGACGAAGGCTTCTGCCCCACCTGAGAACCCAGCATTGAATTTGTCATTGCCCTTTTCCAAATCCACATCAATCTTACCATCGACTTCAGCCAACACAGCAGCATTAACACCCATCGTGACGGCGGCTTGTAAGCGTTCTCCACCCAAGGTAAAACTATGCACCGGAAGTTCAATCTTAGCATTTCCACCAATCATGGTAATCTTGGCACCGGCTGCACCTTTAATTTTGATTTGATCTTTGCTAAACACTGTATCGGCTTTGGCATTGGCTTCGGCTTTTCCAGCTTCGTAACTGGCTTCAGCTTTGATGCCGTTACCGAGCAAGCCAACCCGTGGCATCGCCCAGCCCAAGTCTTCAGTAATGGTTCCTTTGTCATCTACACTCATGCCCTTTTTGGCAGCGAAGTCTTGTACAGCTCGTAAGGTAGCTTGACTGTATTCACCATCTTCCACCAAACGATAGCCCAACTTATTGAGAGACTTTTGAAGGGTTCGTACTTTGGCCGAATCATCGGTGTCCTTGTCACCCAACTTCAACCCTTTGATTTTGTCATAGGTTGCAGGTTCGTTAAACTTGACCTTTTGAGAGAGTGCTGTGTATGAAGCCTTGGTGTTGGCACCGTAACTGACCGTGCCATCATCTTTGTTTACCTTTCTTGAAACACCCGTTCCCAAGGTTGTCGTATTGCGATCCGTCGTCAGGGTTAAGCGATCGGACAGTTTCTCTTTTTGTCGAAAACGAATGGTCTCACTATCACGAGAAAGTGACCGATTCCCTTGGGTATCAAAATTCAAGCCCGTTTTATTTTTATCGTGGTACTCAACCCCCTGCTCATCCTTTCGTACAAAAGTATTGGCGCGAGACAAGCCTACTGTTCCTACGCGATCACTGGTTCCATATCCCAAATCCAATCCATCTTTTTGGGTTGTTTTTTCTGTATAGGTTCCAGCATCGGTTTTACGGGTCAGTTCATCTTTGGTTTCTTTACTAAATCCAGTACTCAGTTTGTAAGCAGCACTAGCCGTTCCATCTTCTGCTCGCGTCACATTTCGCTCAGCACCTGCGGTAATCCCCAACTTTTCTTCGGCTAACGTTTTAGAGCCGTTATTCATCGCAACATTTGAAGAGCGTCCCAAAGTATAGCCCACACTACCACTTTGTTTATCTTTGGCCAACGCACCATCGAGTTTGACTTGATGATTTCGTCCAATCGTTTCCGTACGGTCATCAAACGTTTCCGTACGTGTACGACCTTTGTCAAAAATGTAACCCGCTTTGGTTTTGTTGTGCTTCAACTCCCAGTCTTGGTCTACACCATCGGCATGTTGTAAATCAATGTCATTGTTCAATGTAGCGGTATGACCTGTGGTATTGGTTTCTTTGACAGTATCGCTCAATTGTTGATCTCTTGAGGTGGCATGTCCCACTTTACTGTCGATGTCAAAATTGGTGACACCAGAATTCAATACATGTTTCACGCGTGTGCCGGTAGAGCCATCGGTGGTAATGGTTTCTTTACCATCATCATGATTCAATACTCGTTTGTTTTCTGCAGAGACCTTGGCTTTTCCTGTTAAGGTATGGGTTTGGCTTTTATCCGCAGCGATGGCCAACTCATCTCCCAAGCCCAACTCACCTTTCACTTGACGAGTTCTTGAGCCATCAGCCAGTGTTTGTTCACGTTTAACACTACCAGAAGTCCCCACTTCGGCTTTCAAATTGTGCGTGCTTGTGCCGTCCGGATTGAGAACCGAAGTGTTTGAGCCTGATGCCGTTCCGGTGATGTTTGTGGTACGTTTGCCATCATCCAAATTGGTGGTTTGTGTCCGACCGGCTTCCCCACTCAATTTGCCATTGATAGTATGGGTTTTGCTTCCATCGGCTGCAACAGCGATTTTATCACCACCTTCTAAACGCCCCTTGAGGTTGGTATCAATTTTGCCATCCGTAACGTTGCGCATCCGATCGCGATTCAGATCGATAGCCCCATTGACATCGACCAGATGCGTACGGTTACCATCCTTGTCACGCTTGATGGTATCACCAGCATTAAACGTTCCCTTAATACCTTCTTTGAGAGTTCCATCGGACAAGGTGCGATCGCGAGTATGATCGGCTTCTACCCCCATTCCGATATCCAATTCGTGCCCCTTGTTGCCGTCCTTGTCAATCCGCAGAACTTTGGTCATGCCTACATTTCCAGACACATCGGTGTTATCGACCCCATTTTCGACTTGTTTTTGGCGATTCAACATACCTTCCAAGCCAACATTTCCACGCAACTCATGACTTTTGTTACCATCGTTGTCGATTCGCACCAAATCCGATGCCCCAACACTTCCAACCACACCAGTTGTACGGGAACCATCATCAAGATTTCTTTGTCTTTTGGTTCCCACTTCGGCATCAGCACCCACTTTGACTTCTTGGGTTCGGGTACCACTTTGATTCAGTTTCAAGACATGTGAGGCTTCCACCGAGCCCTTTGCCATATTGGTGCGTTTACCATCATCCAAGTTGACAACCCGTTTGGTTCCTGCACCGGCATGAGTCTCACTTTTGATACGGTGACTGCGTTTGCCATCCTTGTTGATACGCATTCGTTCAGAAACACTCCCCCCAACGTTGTAGTCATTGGTGCGTTTGCCATCATCTAAATTGGTGGTTCGGCGCACATCACGATCGACCCCAGCATTGGCTTTGACGACGTGTACATTGCCATTGGGATTGATTTGCATCTCGTGAGAAACCCCAGCCTTTCCTGACCAAGTGCGGGCGTGCTTACCGTCTTCCAATTGGGTTGTGGTTTTGCTTTTGCCTTTGGTAGACAAACCCGTTTCCACAAGGTGTTTCTTTTCGCCATCAACCTCGACCTCACGTTCCCCAGCCAATGAAAGGTTGGTGTCGAGACTGCGTTGAAGACGCTTGTCATCCACCGAAGTGTCGCTTTCATGCTTGTATCCGAGGTTACCACCGAGATTATACTGTTGTGCCAAGGCGGCATCTTTGTCCCGAGCGACTTGTGCACGTCCACCAACCCCACCATAAACAGTGTTGGTTTGAGTTCCGTTGGTGATATCTGAGGTAATCGCTTTGGACATCCCCACTTCTGCTTTGGCATCGGTGTCGTTTGACCATTGAATCCCTTTGCTCTTGGTCTTGGAAATATCAAATTCCTGCAACAATGCACCCGATCCTGATACGACGGTTTCTTCTTTGCCCAAAACGGTTTGTTCTGTTCGACCCTGTGAAAAACCACCCTCAAAGTCGCCATCAAATGCCGCTTTCAAGTTTCCATTTTTTTGTCGGGCAAATCTACCTTTTGCATCATATTCACCTGAAAACAAATCGGCATGTTTCACGCCATTGGCATCGGTAAACTGTCTATCCATCGATTTACCACCGCCAAATTGGTGTTCAGCATCAAACGAATACCCTGTTTTGCCTTTCTCACCACCCAACTTTGTACGTGACGACTCATTTCGTTTGCGAACAATTTTTCCCGTGTCCAATTTTTCTTTGACGGTTTGTCGATCATCTTGAAAATGTGTGTACTTCCCACCAGTTACCGCACGACCACGGGTATCTTTCCAATCTGCATCCAAAGAGTGCCCTCGACGACGAGATTGTTCAATATCAAAATTGCCTTGTTTTAGTTTGCCTTGTTCCGCGTGCTTGGTTGCCATTGAAACACCTACACGTCCATCAGCCAATTCATCGCCGGCTTTATGTTCCAAGCCACCACCCAAGTCAACACTTCGGGTGTTGGAGCTATTGTATTCCATACCATCAAAATTACCTGAACGGGTTCGTTCAGCATCGACCCCAACATCCAAATCAATGTCGCTGTCCTTGTAGGTGTTGACACTACGAGAGTTGGTCCAGGTCACATCCCCAAACGGACCTTCTCCCAGTTTTTTAGAATCGGTGGTTGTTTTCTTTTTTGAGCGAATACCACCGTCGACCTCAGAGGACATCTTGAGTCCATTGTCCCACGCCAAACCGTCAATCTGACTTTGATAGGTACCGCCAAACAAGTTGAAAGCCCAAGGGTCTCCCCCCCCATTTGAACCTGGTGTTCCGGCTGGATTTCCTGCTGGTGGCGTCGATTGCATGCGTTGGACGGCGGCATCATTACCCATCATCTCTTGTTCTTCGTCAACTTCGATCTCACTTCCGACATCGGGTTGATTAGGATTGTTGGGATTATTGGGGGCTGAGCGACGTTTTGGAACGGATCGACGAATCATAAAAACACCTCAAAATACAATACTGTATTCTAGCCGATCAAAAAGGGTATGGAAAGGAAAGTTCACATTCGACTACATCGTTTATACTATCGGAACTTCCTTAAATGAACTCACTATGGATGACACTCTACGGATGAACGTACTTACCTGCAAAGGTAAATGTCCCTCGTCCATTCACAACAACTTGTAAATCTTCACCAGCTGGTACCCGAAGACCACTTGTCAGATTGGCGTTCATAATTCCGGGACCTGGATAATTGGAATAATTCCAGGTTTTGTAACGACCAATCTCTTCACCACCAGATGTATTAAACACCACCTCAATATCATAGTTAAACTGTCCCGAAATAGACACGTCTGTCACAATGATCTCTTGATTGGCAACCGCTGGAATGGTGTGGGTGGTTTGAGAACCACCATTGTATCCACCTTTTGAAAAGATTGGATTCTGCCCCATCGAAACGAAACTTTGATTGGCCTGTGCCGCTCCAATACTATGTACAAACACCGTACCCGATAACAGCAAAACACTCGTCGCCAATATATTTTTCCACATTCCTACCTCCAAACTTGAATTGAACAAACACTTACAATGAGAAAATCGAAATCCAATCAGAGAGTTGATAATAACTCTGACCACCGAGCAACAACATGGTTTGATCCAGTGGGTTATCGACCAACAACGCGCCTTTTACAGGGGCAGAAGAACCGGTGTTGATCACCACCTCGGTGACTTCAGCACTACAAGATCCATTCGGAATGATGGCATAAACACTTGGATTCAGTTGGTAATAACGTTGTCCACCAACCAGCAAAAAACCATTGTAACGACTGTTCCAAGAAACGGATGCCTCAGTCAGAGCCGGTAAGGCCGCGCCGGTTAAGGTTGCATCCGACCAGGTTTGGGTGGCAATGTCATAGCACTTGGTGGTTTCTGCCAAAGTGTAGTACTCTTGACCACCAAAAGCATAGATCACACCATAGTCTGGGTCGATGGCTGCGGCCATTCCCATTCGCATTGGACTGCTACCGGAAGGTGTCACCATCGACCAAAAAGCTGTTGTGGAGGTTGCGATATCCAAGTCCAACACCCACATATCGTCATACAACCCGTAATAGCCTTCTCCGCCAAACACATACAAATCATTGTTCAAATCATCGAACACAACGTTGTGACCACGTCGTGGGTCGGGAGCGATTGAACCAGTCCACATATCCCAATGTTCCGCACCCAAGGTCGTGTCGAGAACATAAAACTCATCCAACAGGGTGTAATAACTTTGGCCACCAAAGAGAAAGTATTGTGCAGTTGCCGAGTCAAAAGCCCCAGCAGACCCCAAGAGTTCAGCAGGTAATACGCCAGATGGCACGATGGTACTCCAGACTTCCGAGGCAATGTCGTAGGATTGCAAGTCACCAATCAGTTGATAGTACCCTTGACCGTTCATCGTCAACACTCGATGGTTGTCTTGATCATAAAGTCCATTTAAGTACACCGATGGATTAGGATTCGTAACACTAGACGACGACCAGTTACCAGTTCCGTTAAACGGTGGTTGAATGGTCACTACATCACTACCAGCACCACTGTTATCAATTGAATCACTGGCTGTGACAATGCAAGTGTAGACTTGACCTTGGAGGGTTTGTCCTACTGGTATCGTATCGTTGGTTTCGGTGGTGGTCAACAAAGTGCCTTGGTAGGTCGCACCTTGTAACATCCATGAAATGGTATAGGCTAGTGTATCGCCATCGGCATCCGTAGAGGGCCCAGTAATTTCACAAACCAGACCATCTCCCTCAACTGCACCTGAGGGTGTAATCGAGACAGTTGGTGTTGTCGGTGGTGTATTTTGTACAGTATTAGTCAAACTGGTAGACACCATCGCTCCATCATCGAAACCATCGTTG
>CAKZLX010000288.1 GCA_937127265.1 uncultured Pseudomonadota bacterium | reverse complement strand
CGATTGGCCAAGTCTGAAACATTCACCTTGTCTAGGGCTTCAATACGAACTTGGTGAAAACGCCGCGATAAATCTTCGACAGTGCGAATAAACAATCTGCGCTCAAAGCGTTCGACGATAATCCGTTGAAACAATGCCAAACCGGTATGCAAACACAAAATCGCAAATAAGACCAAACACAATGAGACGATGGGTTGGGTGAGACCACCAAAAGCAACCCAGTTGATTAAGATTTGGATGGTGAGTGGAGTGGCCAAAGCGCAGATACCAATCAAGATACCCAGACCAACGATCATGCCCATGTCCAATCTTTCCAAGTGAATCAATCGTAATAGGCGTTGTAGTGGATTGAGGTGGGTTTGTTCTGATGATAAGATCGATTTGGGTTGTATGGGTTCAATCAGCAACCAGTGTATGGTTTGGTGGTGAAGATAGCGGTCCAGAGAGCGAACCGAGCACCAACCACCTTTGTTATGAGACAGGTTGTAGTGTTGGACCCAATTCCAAGAGTGGTTTTCCAGCAAAATCCATTCTCCAGTGGGTGTGACTCCCAGTGCCGGTAGACCATCTGTGATTTGTGGTGCGATTGTGGAGAGTGTAGTACTCCAGACCTTGGTATGAAATCCTTTGGCATGAAGCAGAGTGGACAATTCACTCATCCAGTCAGTGGAAGCCGGTGGAATCTGTACATTGTGGGCGTTGATATTTAGTCGTTGATACAACACGCGCAACAATGGTGGTGAAATGGTGTACTTCATGTTCTAATTTGTAGAATGGTTTGTACTTTTTATAATCATTTTTAGAACCGAGTCAACATACAAGTATGACTTCCTTTGGTTTTCTACATATAGTGCAAATTCTGTGACAATGGAGCCTCTCCATAAGAGAGTTCAATTTTGCCAAGAAAATACAAATTAAACGTCAACAATCGCGTTCATGATTGTTACTGTTTGTGATGCGGATCGTTCTTGGTCGACATATGAGCCAAATTTGGACCCATATCCATCCTAGATTGGCTTATTGGAACGATTAGACTTCTTGTACGTCTTTGATCGTTTCTTTTTTGGTTTCAGTGGTACTGTCTTCATTCTTTGACAGCAGTTCGGCATCCTTTTCATTCATGCCATCTTTGAAGGCTTTGACACCACGTCCCATTTGTCCTAATACTTGCGGTAATTTGCCTGCACCAAAGAAAATCATCACCACGACTAAGACGATGATGTATTCCCATGGACCACCCAAACTAAAAACTGCAAACATTGTTCACCTCATGTTGTGTTGTGACTGAACATCAACATTATATCTGATTTGATCTGTTTTGCCCAATCCACAAGTCAGCACCCCCGATCAGTTGGTTGTTTATTTAGCAAGAAAATATCCGAATCTCTTGATTTGTGTCGTCCATTTGTGTGTCTATGAACCATTTGTAGGAGTTTGATATGGGCAATCTATTTTCTTTTTCTGGTGAGTCTCATCATCCATTTTGTCCCAAGTGTGGGGTTTCACTGGATGACTTTATGTGTGAGGGCGACACGGATGTATTGTGTCCACACATTGTATTTCTGTTTTCCGATTTGGTTTCAGAAATGCTTTATTGTGCTTCTAGTCTGGAACCAGCCTTTATGAAAGCCGGTGGCGAGAAACTGTTTGATACCGCTCAGTGGGATAACTGGTTGGTGAACCATGAACTGAATTCTGATGAAGCCGACCAATTTGATCAAGCCCATGCTCATCCCATAGAAGTGATGATGAATCGATTTGGTACCAAGAATTGGATGGGGTTCTCGGTATCCTCACGAGGCATGGCTTGTGGTCCCATCTTTGAGACGATTCATGTGATTTACGACCTCTCTTTATGAGGTGACAATGAATATTGTGATCGTCCTACATTGTTGGTGGGAAAGGTAGTGTCCAGATACCTTCTTCGGTGACCCAGGCTTTAATTAAGTGAGCGGGCGTCACATCAAACGAAGGATTCCAGACGTTGATGTCATCTGGGGCAATCGGATGTCCTTGCACCGAACGGACTTCTGTGGGGGGACGTTCTTCGATTGGAATTTGGCTTCCATTGGGACAGTTTCGATCCAAGGTGGTGGTGGGCATGGCAATGTAAAAGGGGACGTTGTGTTCTTTACAGAGCACCGCTAACTGATAGGTTCCAATTTTATTGGCAGTATCCCCGTTGTTGGCGACCCGATCGCAACC
>CAKZLX010000287.1 GCA_937127265.1 uncultured Pseudomonadota bacterium | reverse complement strand
TGGTTAGCAATATCACTGATAACATCAGTCTGCTCACCCATCAGGTCAATTCTATCTTCAGCACTGGTAAACAGCTTATCGCCAGCCTCATCTTCAGACTTCAAAACAATCAAGTCCACCATTGCGCCGATGGTTGGGGCTTCCAAAATAGCGGGGTGCTTCTTTTGTAGCTCGTTAATGTCATAGCAGGTAATAGGGCGGCAAAACATCTTAAACGCTTCACCAGCCTCATCTGCCCAAGCCTGCACCGCTTCTGGATCAACGGTGAGTAACATAGAACAGAAATTGCGCTTGTTTCCATGTACTAAGGCTTGTGAAACCAATGGTGAAATCGTTTTGATCAAGCCCTCAATTTTTTGTGGCGCGACATACTTTCCACCCGATGTTTTGATGAGATTTTTGATACGATCGGTGATTTTCAAGAAACCATCTGCATCCAATTCACCAGCGTCTCCAGTACGAAGCCATTTCTTTCCATCTTTATCGGTGTGAAAAACTTCGGCTGAAGCTTCTGGAAGGTTGTAATACCCACGCATCACACCACGACCGTGAATCAGGATTTCCTTTTTGGCTTCGGTGCCTTCTTCTCCGGGTACATCCAAGAAAGAGATTTCAACTCCAGGGACTGGTTTTCCAACGGTTCCAAATTTGTAATCGGTAGGGGTGTTTACAAAAGATGCAGCACTCGATTCAGTTAAGCCGTATCCTTCGATAATCAACATGCCGGCAGCGTGGAAGAAGTTGGCGATTTCGGCTGATAGGGGAGCAGATCCAGAGATGAAGAATTGGATGTTTCCACCAAAGCGGTCACGGATTTTAGAAAGAACCAGTCGATCAAGGATACTGTGTTTGAAAGCAAGCCATCCTGCAGGCTCCAAACCACGTTGACGCAATTGGGAAACTTGTTCACCAGTGGCCATAGCACGTTTAAACAGTTTGTATTTGAGAGGACTACCCGCTTTGGCACCAGCAATGATTTTATTGTAGACCTTTTCAAATACACGAGGGACAGCCGCCATGAAAGTGGGTTTGATGATGCCGAGGTTTTCAACCAATTTGTCAACGCGACCATCGATTGCTGTCTGTGTACCCATACGAATACACGCCGCTTGGAGTACTTTTCCAAAAGAGTGTGAGAGTGGTAGCCACAAGTAGTGAACATCTTCGGGC
This sequence comes from uncultured Pseudomonadota bacterium, assembly GCA_937127265.1. Classification (GTDB taxonomy): domain Bacteria; phylum Myxococcota_A; class UBA796; order UBA796; family UBA796; genus CAJWHX01. Next base: position 9,161 of record CAKZLX010000287.1, on the reverse strand, counting down.
GCAATCAGTTTAAAACGATCGATAGCTTCGGCTTCAAAGAGCCAACAATCGTGTAACAGTTCCACTCCCTTAGGCGTACCGGTAGTTCCTGATGTATAAATCAAGGTGGCCAAGTCGGTGCTCTTTTGGTTTTTGATTCGTTCATTAAACCCATCAGGATTGGAGGTGTTCCACTCAATACCCATTTCAACAAACTCTTTCATATTGATGACAAAACCATCATCTCCATAAGAATTGCTGTCGTGGATATCCATGTTGATGACTTTTTTGAGATGAGGCATCTTTTCACGTTGTTCCAACAACTTTTTGACTTGAGATGCGTCCTCTACAAAGGCAAATACGGTTCCTGAATCGTGAATGATGTATTGGCACTCTTCTGCACTAGAACTGGGATAAATGGTTGTGGTGGCACCACCTGCACAGATGATACCCAAATCAATCAAAATCCATTCTACCCGTGTGTTTGATAAAATAGAGCAACGTTCTTCAGGCTCTAAGCCGAGGGCACATAAACCACCACTGATTTCGCGCACTTTATCACCGGTCTCTTTCCAGGTGATTTGTTGCCAGTTGTCTTGTGCATCTGGAAAACGATAGGCGACATTGTTGGGTGTTGTTTCAATACGGTGTTGAAACATGCTGGAAAACGAAGAGAATGTTGGCATAATGGCTCCAAAAAATAAACATATTATTGAAATTACTGGATTTGAACTATCTTTGCAAGGGCTATTCTATTTTCTCAAAATCGGTTACCTTTGGTTACATCATGGAGGAGTGTAACATGTTGAGATTGGCAGGAGACACAAGAGAGACTTGGATAACGGAGGCACTAAATGATTTACCTTCGGTACTTCTCGATCACGCCCATTGTGAAAAGAAAGCGGCTTCCACTGCAGTGTCATTTATCTTTCGATACCCTGAGTTTCCACATATCATTCGGCCATTGTCTGAATTGGCACGAGAAGAATTGCGTCACTTTGAACAGGTACTCACCTTTATGGAACGACGCGATATCGACTTTGTGCGTCAAATCCCTTCTACTTATGCCAAAGAGCTGATGAAACTGTGTCGCAAAGATGAACCCGAACGGATGCTTGATTTGATGATTGTGGCATCTTTGATTGAGGCGCGTTCATGTGAACGGATGCGTATTCTATCGGAGGCGTTGGTTGATGTGGATCCAAAGTTAGCCCAGTTTTATCGTGGTTTGTTGGCTTGTGAGGCACGGCATCACCAGATTTATATCGATCTTTTGCAACCGATGTATGACAAAGAGATCATTGCCAAACGCTTAGCATATTTGGCGATTAAAGAACAAGAGATTGTCGATAACCCGGGTCCATTAGCCAGAATGCACAGTTGAGCGTTATTTAAAACGGTTGCTGAGCATAACAAAAAAGCCCCAGTAAAACTGAGGCTTTCCATTTACAGTTTAACTGTGTTGTTACTTCAACTTGTTGAGCAAACCACCGACAGAACTGCTTGAAGGAGTTGATGTGGTTGTTGCACCAGAGGCAGAACCTTCCGTGGAGATATCAAGGTTCAATTTGATATCGGCACCCGCACTACCACTTGTTGCTGTTTCTTTTTCATATGGGTCCATCACCATTTTGGCTGTACGAGAGTATCCAGTGACCGTGTAAGTTACATTTTTGCTGATGACTTGATCGGGTAACAAACCGAACAAACGCGTTTTGAGATCACTCTTTTCTTCGATTTTCCATTCGTAACTGATGTCTCCCAACAAGGCATCGGCACCAGCGTTACGAGCTTCTTTGATCATATTGTAGTGAAGAAGTTCAGTTACGTAATCACGATCTGATTTCAGTGCAGTTTTTCCACCTGGTTTTCCGAACATGACTGGAGTACCACCGATGGCCGAAATTTTTGTAAAACTACCAACATAGAAAACGCTTTCCTTGTTGAAATTGGTACCACCTTTGGCATCAATCGTAAATGAAAAGTTGTCATTGGTGTAGGTACGATTTCCAACAGCATCAATCTCTACCATCATTTTGGCTTCGGCAGTGATTGGTTGGTGATCGATGTAGTGGGCTGAAATTTCTGCACTTTGATCCAAACCCACTTTTGGAGCATCAATAGTTTCCAGCGTTTTGGTGATTTTACTGGTTGAACAACCAGTCAGAAAGGCAATTAGAATAAGATTTCGCATGTGTTCTCCATGATTTAAAATGCTTGTGCACTTTATCTGATTTGTACATTCCTGCAATATCTTTCAGGTATCATTTTGCTTTGACCTCGATTGTCGAATAGGTAAATCCATATTCTCGATAGTTACGAATGGAGTTTCCATGTCTTCAGATCAATATAGCAATCCTTTGGTTTCTCGATATGCCTCAACAGAAATGTCTTGGATTTTTTCTGATAAGCATAAGTTTTTGACTTGGCGGGAGTGTTGGGTTGCCTTAGCAGAGACGCAACAGGAATTAGGATTGAAGATTTCTGATGCCCAAGTTGCTGAAATGAAACAGAATTTAAGCCGTCTCGATTTGGATCAGGCTGCGCAATATGAAAAGCAATTTCGACATGATGTGATGGCTCATGTACATCATTTTGGTGATGTCTGCCCAACTGCCAAACCGATTATTCACTTGGGAGCGACCTCTTGTTTTGTGGGGGACAATACCGATTTGATTATTTTGAAGAAGGCTTTACAACTGTTGCTTGGTCGATTGGTCTCTCTTATTGACTCTTTGAGTCAGTTTGCGGTCACCTATGCCAGTTTACCTACCTTGGGTTTCACTCATTATCAACCGGCACAGTTGACCACTGTTGGTAAACGTGCCAGTCTTTGGATCGCTGACTTATTGGTTGATGTACAGACCTTGGAACGTTGTTTGTCTGACTTGCGTTTTCGTGGTGTTAAAGGTACGACCGGTACGCAGGCTTCTTTTTTGACATTGTTTGATGGCGATGAGGAGAAGGTTCGTTTATTGGATCAGCGAGTGAGTGAACGGATGGGGTTCGAGAAAACCTACCTGGTGTGTGGACAAACCTACTCTCGAAAAGTGGACGCGACAATTCTCAATGCCTTGGCTGGACTGGGGGCTTCCATTCACAAATGGGCGACAGATTTGCGTTTGCTTGCCAATCTCAAAGAGGTCGAAGAACCATTTGGTAAAAGTCAGATAGGCTCTTCGGCGATGGCTTATAAACGAAATCCAATGCGATCGGAACGCGCTTGTGCACTGGCACGATTTTTGATGAATCAGGCGGGTAATGCTTTGCAAACCCATGCTGTTCAATGGATGGAACGGAGTTTGGATGATTCTGCCAATAGACGCCTTTCTTTGGGACAATCATTTTTGGCTGCTGATGCGATTGTTTCGATCATGCACAATGTGGCCTCGGGAATGGTGGTTTATCCCAATGTCATTCAAACACGGATTGCTTCCGAGTTACCCTTTATGGCCACTGAAAACATTATTATGGCGATGGTACAGCAAGGAGGAGATCGTCAAGAGGTTCATGAACAGATTCGGATTCATTCCTTGGAAGCTGCAAAAGAAGTCAAAGAATATGGTAGACCAAATGATTTGATTGCCAGAATTGAAAAAGATATTTTCTTTGCCCCAATCCATCAACAACTGGATGCGTTGTTAGAGCCTTCGACATTTATTGGTTTGGCACCAAGGCAAACGCTGGATTTCATTGAACATGAAGTGCAACCTGTCTTGAACAGGTACCAAGGCAAAATTCTTTCAGCCAGTGTCTTGAAGGTTTGAGAACACTTCTGATGCCTGAAAGTTTATCTGTTATCTGTACAATACACCGACAGAAGTACCAACCTGACGGACATCTGGATTTTCCATATCGACTTGAACGGATAAAATGACTGTCTGATTTTGGTCGCTTTTGTAGAGCATAGTGGCTTCTCTACCCGTTTCATACACCATTTCTAAAGGTTCACCCTCACTGTTGTATAAGGTAAGTTGTAGAAAGTCAGCTTTTTGATCCGTACAACTAACAAATTCATATTCCATACCCGAAAGTAGTGTCAGTGGATAGGATTTGAACTCGCCACTGGCCAAATGGTCTACTTCCACCGAGCGTAAGGTCCAATCATCATCATAGTCATCCCAGACCTTCACTTCCAAGCAAGACCGTGCTTCAGTTTCGTCGGGAAGGTCGATGGCTAAATCCAAGGTGTTGTTTGGAGAGGCTGCTGCATCCATCACCGAGACACCTTCAAAGGAGCGTTTGGCAATTCGTTCGGGTCCAATGGCATAGGCACCTTGTCCAAACCCAACGACTTGTTGGTGATCCAAAAACAACAGTACTTTATCGCCTTCAGTAAACGTCGGTGACCCAGGTACATCTAAGGTGATGCCGTCGACAGTTCCACCAACAACCTCAAAAGTGAACTGTCGTTTTTTGTTACCGACGAAGTTGTGTTCAATATTGAGGGTGACATTGGTTTTGATAATCCCATCTTCATGACGACTTTCTAGTTTTGTAACGGTTCCACTAACCACGTCGTGTGCCAAGTCGGTCATTTCCTGTACAGTATAGATGGTTCCATAGGTTGTTGCGATAGCCTGATTTCCGACCAATAATGTTAGTAATGACAGTCCAAACATTCGTCCTCCGTTCTATCAACAGTGTACAGTACTTTATTCGACCTTGTTTGGAGAAACAAAAGTACTCTTTTGAGGTTTAAGGACAGTGGGGGAGTTCTTCGGTTCGACAGATACGCTTGACCAGATTGTAAACGCCCAAATCGGTTTTTAGGTTGGCAAACATGGCATCACAATTGGGCTTGCTTCTATCTTGAAGGCAGTCTTTGGCAAAGGTTTGACAGCCATGGTAACTTTTCGGTTCTTTCCAACAACGGTTCACCACAGTATCAGCCAGTTTATTTAAGCGATCGCCACTATTATCTTGAAAGCCAACAGTGTTTCGAAGGGCGACCACATCTGCCAAGAGACCAGTCATGTCATCTCCAGTGACCTCTAGGCGAAAGTCGACCTTTCGATGTTCAATGTCTTCACCCAATAATCCATCACAACCTTTATATTCAGTAGAATTGCTTTCATTAAAAGAGGCTGTACAATGTTGGGTTTCCCCAGCACCTGAAGACCACAATCGTTCTTCGGCATAGGTGCGCAATGCATCGACTTGACCTTTGCAAGCCGCAGGCAAGTCTGCCAGTGTAGGATTACTGGGATGGAGTGATGCTAGCATTTGTTGAACCACTTCTTCTGCCCTGTTTGCACTTAACAAGTGATTGTCGGTATAGAGCCCTTTCATATCGGCGTGCCCCGTAATGTGAATCCGTCGGACACCACCTGGTTGTTCTGGGTCAAGGCGTGGGCATTCCGTGTCCTTTTCAGCGCACTTTAATTGCTCATGTGCCCACAAAGCACAGAGGTAGCGAGGGGTGAAACTTTGGAGGAACTGTAGAGAGTTCGGCTGCAAAGTGGCTTGATTTTCTGCGAAGCGCATCGCCTTTTCATCAATTGAAATTTGGGCGGTCACTGGGTCGGCTTGAACAGTGGGATCTTCTTTGAAAGCGACATTGATTGAATCTGCAAGTTTAGACTTTTCACCCAAGATAATTTCAAGTTTGGAGGTGATCTCAGAAATGGTTTCACTTTGGGCTTCGGTGGCTTTCTTTTGAATCATCACCATGATTAGCATGACTAACATGAACACAATCATGAGACCGGTGGCCAAGTCAGAGTAGGATACCCAAAAGTTGTTTTCTTCGTTTGATGACATATTCTCTCCTCAATCCAAAGTGTTTTAGGATAATTTTTGGAGTAGATTGTAAATGGCTTGGTAGCGATCCAAGGTTTGAATCTGTCTGTCATTCATATCGGTGGTGGCATCTGTGACCGCCGAGATTAATTGACGCAGTGCCTTTTCGGTGGAGAACAAGGAATCACTGGCTTTTTTGACCGAATCACCAGCGCCAGCGATTGATTTGGCTGCTGGTCCCAGATTGGCTTGGGTGGTGGCAAGTCTTTGGACGATTTGCAAGGCGGCTTGTCGCTCTTCTTCCATCTTGCGTTGTACGGCTTCTTGTGCGGATATGGTTTGTTGTAAAGCACCGATTTGTTGCCCCAAGCCATCTTTGACACGGTTGTGCCAGACAATCAGATTTTCCAAGGCATCGGCTAACGAACCAAACTTTTCGGTGATGGCCGCACCGGCTTTGCCAATTTCTTCTTGGTTGGCCAGCATTTGGTTGGCTTGATCATTCATGCCGTTCATCATGTTGCCAATGGTTTGTTGTTGTTGGTTCGAGGCCTGCATTTGTTGTTCTAGAATTTTCTGCATGGCGACTGCGGCATCTTGAATGTTGCTGGAAACAGATGATAAACCACTGAATGAGCCTTGCATTTCAGCAATTGAGCGCGCTGCGTTGGCGAGGGCATCTTGCATTTGTTGGGCAGAGGTGCCTTGGTTTTGGGTGGCTTTTTGTAAGTGATCGACCAGTTGAGACATCGAGTGTTGGAAGCGATCGTTGGAGGATACCATCTCTTGGAGAGCCGTTCCCAACGCTGAAAAGTCAGCATTCATGGTGTTTTGCATCTGTCTCATGAATTGTTGTACCAATGCATCGAGCCCTTCTTGTTGTTGATTGGCGATGCTCTCGGTCATTTTGTCCATTGAACTTTGCAATTGACCAAAGGCTTTGGTGAGGGTTTGACCCAAACTTTTGCCAATCGATTCGCCTACTGTTTTGGTACTAGCGACTTGTTGTGCCATCAATGAAGTTTGTTCGGCTAAGAGGGCCCGTTCACTCTTTTGAGGCATTGTGTTGTCTAGCCAGTGGAGCCATGCCAAGCGTGTTTTTTCCAATTGACTGATCTGACTGTTGGTAATGGCGGTGATCACCATCGAAGAAATCAAACCCCAAATCGAGGTGCGAAAAGAGACTCCCAACGAAGAAATCAAAGAACTCATGGCATTTTGCATGTCCTCACTGGAACCACCACTCATATCAGCGCCAATTTGGCCGAGTCCCACGGTAATCCCGATGAAAGTTCCAAGAATACCAATGGAGGTTAGGATGCCAGCGATTTGTTTGCTAAATCCAGATGCGGGTGGTTCAATATTGGCAAAATGAACATCGGCATGGCTGAGAGAGGCTATGTGGCTATCCCGTTGCCAACATTGGTCACGATATCCCTGCCAGCCATCTCGCATCCATTCCAGTTTTTCGATTTGTGGTGCGATCTCTTGGTCCCAGATGGTCGCATCGTCTATCTTCTCAGGGTATTGTTTTCTTAGGGTTCCTAAGAGCGTGGCAAGTTCTTGATTGCGTCGTTTAAAACTGAGAACGCGGTCTTTATAAGCATAGGCAAAGAGTCCAGCCATCGTGGTGATGAACCCCGTTGCAACTAAGCCGAGAACAATTGATGCGTCTGGAGAAGAGAAGCCCGTTGGTTCTAAGGCAATGAGAATGTCGGTAAATTGTATGCTTGATGCCATAACGGACTCCTAAAAAACAATTCTGTCCAATTCATAACCAATGTAATACGGTTCTTCATGGGTTACCGTAAACTAATCTACTGTGACAGGTGTTTTTATGGCAAAAAAAGTATTGATTACTGGGGCTTCAAAAGGGATTGGAGAATCGATGGCACGAGAATTTGCCCGTCGGGGATGGAACCTTTTGTTGGTTGCTCGTTCGACAGATATCTTGGAGAAATTGAAAAAGGAGTTGGAACAACAGTATTCGATTTCGGTTGGGATACAGACCTGTGACCTGACCGACGTATCTGAGCGGAATATTTTGTGTGAATGGGTGAAGAACCAAGGTGCATTAGATGCCTTAGTGAACAATGCTGGATTTGGTTCTACCGGAGCATTCAAAGATTTGCCTCTTGACAGAGAGTTGCGACAAGTGGAACTGAATGTGGCAACGGTGGTCTCTTTGACCCATCAATTGCTTCCTTTGCTTTGTGAACAACGTGGATACATTATGAACATTGCTTCAACCGCCGGGTTTCAGCCGGGTCCTTACATGGCCGTTTATTATGCCACCAAGGCATTTGTCTTACATTTCAGTGAGGCGTTGTCGGTTGAACTGGCTGCACAAGGTGTTTCTGTCACGGCGCATTGCCCTGGCGCAACAGAGTCTGAGTTTGCCAAAGTGGCGGGCAACGACAAAACAGTTCTCTTTTCCAAAATGAACCACGTAATGTCTAGAGATGTAGTCGCGAAACATGCTGTTGATTCCATGTTAGCTCGTAAAGCGGTGGCTATCTCTGGTTGGCGTAACTGGTTGTTGGCGTTTACAGTCCGTTTGAATCCACGTTGGATGGTGAGACAGTTGGCAGGATGGATCAATCAACCGGGCAAGTGGAGTTAATACCTAAAATAACAGAAGGGCAACCATAGTCATGATTACCCTTCGATACTGTCAAAGACAGAAAGTCCTTGCACGGGGTTAGAAACGAGAACGCATCATGATGTTGAAACCAAGGGCGTTTCGTTCATTGACCGGTGCGGAAACGCGTTTTCCACCCAGTCCGTCTTCATTTTTGACGAAGTCGGAAAGGTTGTTGTCCATAGTATAGAGAACTTCTCCAGTGACCACTGTACTTTTGGAAACATCGACATTGACACCTGCTACCGATGACAAAATTGCGGTTGGCAACTGTCCTTCGGGGACTTGTTCTTTATTGTAGGCATCATATTGAACAAAGGTTCCACCTTCAGTTTGGTAGGTTGCTGGCTGTAGTAAACCACCACCAATGTAGGGGGTGAAGTGTAGCTTGGGAATGTGATGCGAAAAGCTGAGTCGACCGTAAATCTGTGGCGTTGTTTCCATTGCAGGGTTCATCGCGACACCAGAGGTTAATCCGGGAACATTGAACAAGATGTATGCAAGATCTTTGTACACAAGATCAATGTTGATGCTGGTATCATTATTGATGATGATGGCTTGCGCGTCACCAGCGATACCTGTTTCAATAACCGTGCTCAGAGGATCTGTGGGGGACAATAAGTTGTGCTGAAGCACATTGATCTCGGCCATCAAGAACGCACCAAATCCATCGAAGTTTGGGTGGTAAATGTATGTATCTCGAAGACTGTCGGGATTATTTTTGTAGAGGAAAAGTTCTTCTGATCCTCTAAACTTTAGCTTGTCGCTGGTTTTGTAAGAAATCTGCCCTGTATAGCCA
>CAKZLX010000286.1 GCA_937127265.1 uncultured Pseudomonadota bacterium | reverse complement strand
AAATAGACACACTGTGAGATGTCAGGGAAATCTGTTTCCCTATCCAGGGATACATGTAACGATTCCAACCGTTCTGTACCTTCGATCTCCTCAAAAATTTGGGCAGTCCATTTCCGACGCAAAAGTTCACTGTTATCAGTCGGCGCGTTATCAAAATACAGTTGCCAACGAATCTCAACAGGGTCGTTGTACTTTTTGGTATTCTTGGCGACACCGTTGTGTTTACCCAACAAATGATCAAATCTGCGAATCTCGATACTGCTGTCAAATCCTGTGCGGTCGTCTGGAAACGAAATGTATTCCAATTGATGAAGGTTCGAAATAGAATCTGGCAAAACGGAAACTTTGCTGTGACGAAGTTCCAAGTGCTTCAAGTGGGTCAGTTGCCCAATAGATTCTGGTAAAGCGGTTTGATCACCAGAGAGTTTTAGAAACTCCAACTGTTTACATTCCAAAACACTGTCCAAATCAAATACACCCCAACTCATCTCTAGGTGCTTTAACTTGGGAAATTGGCCAAAGTTCAATACTTTTGCTTCTTGCTTTCTTGGCTTCTGCCAGTCTGAAAGCCGAAAACGCTCCAAATTCGGCAAGTGCATAAAATCATCCCACAATCGATAGATCAATGCACTACCACACCTAATCACGCGAATGGTCTTTGGTAATGATTCCAACTGCTTACAAACCGACAAATAACAATCTTCCAATCTCGACAAATCACCAATTGTATCCGGTAATGTTTTGATTGCAGAACGCGACAAATGTAGGGTTTTAAGATGGTCTAACGCCCCAATTGAATCAGGCAGGCTACTGATCTGTGAATCTTGAAGTTCCAAAGTATGAAGTTTCTTTAGATTCCCAATCCTTTCGGGTAATCTCTGTATGCCGGTTGCACTTAAATTTAGGGTCCGCAACTGATGTAGATCACAAATAAAGTCTGGTATATTGTTGATTGGATTGTGCCGTATAGTAATATTTGTCAATGATGTACAATGAACCAATGAAGGTGGTAAGACCATCAGTTCATTATCAAACAGATCCAACTCTCGTAGGGCTGTAAATCCAGCGAACATATCCGGCAATTTGGTCCACTTCGAACGGTTGAGCGAGAAGCTTTCTAGCCAGGTCAGGTGCTGCAAGGTTTCCGGAAAAGTTGGAAATTCAGGTTCATTCACCGATAGACTTGTGACACTTCGCACGTTGGGGTCTGCCACTTTGGCACGGTACCCCAAAATCCAAAGGGCAACGTAGCGACGAAATTTTGCTGGACGCAACCAAGTTGGATATTTATCGACATGCCATGTATCATGCCTAAAATCCTCGAATATCCTATTGACCTCACAAATCTGACCCCAAATATATTTGTCGGGGTCATCATCTAAGCACGTTTCCAACAAGGTCAGTCCTTGGCATACAAACTCAAACTTCTTATCTTGTAAGAGTTCGACAATGTTTTCAAAATATTGATTGTTCATCCCATCTCCTCACATTTATGCAACACTCGTAATTTACGCTTCAAAAGTGGTCAAATCTAGGGTCGTTTTTTGTTGTAATAAAGGCAACTGGTCTTCACAGGACTTAGGCAGAACCAATGCCTTCAAACTGGGTAACTGCAACACCTTGTCGGGAATACTGTCTAGGGAATTACCCACCAAGACCAACCGTTCCAACGAAGACCAATGGGATACATCGACATCCAAATTGCGTAATCTGTTCCAAGAGAGGTCCAGATATCGTAGGGTTGAACATTGTAAGACAGTTTCGGGAATTTCGGACAGCCAAGCCCCTTTCATGATCAATGCACGCAAGTTGGTATAGGAGGACGCATTGGACAGAAAAGTTTCTATCGTTTGAAATGTCACCGTTCGTATCGGCCAAAGATCGGGGTATTGCTCCCCTTCTCCTTCCACTGTCATCAACTTGGGTAAAGTCAGCACAGTGTCTAGAAAATCGCTGCACGGTACTTTTTTACACAACAGGCTTATCAAGTCGGTTGCTTCAGCCAACAAGGGTGGAATGGTGGTGATGACTGTATTGGTGAAATTGGTCATGGTGGCCAAAAGTCCATAGTCTTTGGCGACTGCCAACTTAACATTGCACAAATCGAGTTCGTACTCTTTGGGTACTTTTATATCGATGGGAAATACCAACTCACCGGTATCAGAGAGCGATGGAACACCCAACAATCGACGTATCACCTGCACAGGAAAAGAGTCAAAACTACATTTAAACTGTACGGTTTTCAACTTTGGACTGGGAGACAACTTCTCTAGCCAAAGAGGTGATACGGGTTCATCGGCATGTATCGTAAAAGACAACAACTCTTTTGCCGTAGAAATATCCGCACAAATAGTATCTGCATCAAGAAAACCTGATAATTGTTCTACGGTATTCATCTCGGGTATGGTGGTAAATTCACGCATCAGCAAACGATGATGAAATTTATCAATCGGCTTTGTGTTGCCATAGGCATCGACATCTAAATACCAATCCACTTCCAATTTACTAGAACTGTATTGTCGTTTGGTACCTGCAATTGCAGATAACAAAGGGGTTAATTTCATCAATTCTGTTTCAGGCAACTGCAAACTGGACAATCCAATTTTCCGAAGTGTACTTAGGTTACCGATATCATCGGGTAGTGTTGATACACTCGAATAACTCAAGGCCAACTCTTTCAATTTGGGTAAATGGCAAATCTCATTGGGGACCGAAGTTTGCTCACGACCCACATCTATTTTTTCAAGATGGGTACACTGTCCAATATTGCGTAACGAACAATCACCACTATTGATGGTTAAGGATGTCAGGCTTGGAAACCAAGCAAAGTCGATCTCTCTATTCAAATCCTCAGTCCAGATTTCAAGGGTGTGCAATTTCGAGAGGTGTTGTAAAGATCTCCATCCTTTGTTGAGTTGTGATTCCCAAGCCTGTAAAACTGGAAGTGTAGATGGGAAAGTGCTTATCTCTGTTGAAGCAATATCCATGGACCTCAAAGAGACACAATCCCCAATAGAGTCAGGTAATGACTGCAAGAAGTGGCACCATCGTAATTTCAAAGTATGCAATTTCTTGAGGTTTCCAATACTTTCCGGTAATGCGGTGATATTGGCGGATTCTGCATTCAGGACTCGCAATTCTGTTAATTCGCCGAACCATTCTGGCAGGGTTGAACCAGCAAAATTTCGTATCTTTAATTCTCGAAGATCACTCAACGTTCGAACACATTCAGGCAAGGCAGAGAGGGGGTTGTAACTCAAATCCAATCTCCGAAGTTTACTACACAATTCAAGACTTGGAGGTAAAGTGGTAATTTCATTGTCAAACAAATTCAGGTCTACAAGAGATGGGAAATGTCCCCATACATCCTCAAGCTTTGTCCATTTAGAACGTTGCAATTCAAAATGGGTCAGTCCCGATAAATGAATAAAGGTTTCTGGAAGCGTGAAGAATACAGGGTCATTCAATTCAATCTTCGTGATGGACAATGCTATTTCATCACCGTTTTTCGCCAGATAGCCCAATATCCATAATGATACATAGAGTCGAAAGGTAGCCTTTCGCAGCCATTTTGGGACCCGTTTCCCACCAAAACCATAGGAGAAGGTACCCTTCAATTCTGTAAAATCAAACTCCTGCAATTTGCCCAGGTAAAACTCTTTATCCGCACCGGATTCGATGAGTGTTTCCCAAAGCATCAAGCCTTGTGTCACCGATTCAAGATTCGGATCATTTAATAACGCAACAATATTCTCAAATCGATTGTTTGTCATCACTACACTCCTTATTTGGTAAAACTGAGTAGAATACGTTCCCGTTCGATAGGATGAGCGTCATCAAGCATCGTTTGCAAACGAATCCAATCATCTTCACGGGTGGTTTTCCGAAGGTGTTTCCAAGCTGCCAAAGCACCATCCTCATGTGGAAACAACCAACGTTCTACAACATTATGCTTCTTCGAATATACGCGCAGAGCTCCTTGACAGGTGTGAACCTTCGGCTGACTCTCAAGAAACGCAACGTATTGATCATCACTCCACTCCTCATATACCGCATCTGTTGGTATCTCACCAGAAAAACAGGGGGATACATGGTCTTCACCTAGGTGTACATGTGCTTTGGTCTTTAACGGGGGCTCCAATCCAATGCCTACATCAACAGACACCGGATTATCCAAGTCGAAAATGTCAGAGCGATCAACCATGCCATCAGCCAATAGAAGATAAGTTCCTGCACTGTACATCAACCAGCCGGTACGCTCAAGAAAAACAAAGTCCCCAAGGATGAGCAACTGCTCGGCGCCAACATATTGTGACCATGTCAACCGATAACCATATACATGCGTATATACGCCTTCTAACGTCAACAACACCGCTCCAGAATCGTCTCGCACGTGCACAGGTCCAAAACCACTATAATCGGTCCACTCCGTATCCCCACAAGAATCTGTCTTGCCTCGATCATGACGTTCAAAGACTGTCGTTCCATATTGAACAAACCGTCCACGGTAGGTTTTGATGATGGGCATTGCTCCTCCATAAATGTTAGTGATGAAATTTTTAGACTACATCGACTACTGTATTGACATTCTTCTTTGTCCAAGAGAATGATCCATCAGAGCACTCATTGGGAGTGTGCTAGCACCACCCGTTGCCACTCTTGGATCAACCAGTCCCGCGCAGGCTGAATCACCACCGGTGGATATTGTTGATTGCCAATATGATACCATGCCTGTTGAAAATAGGGTGTTATTTTTTGAGGTGCCCGAGCCAAAATCCAATCTAAGCAAGTTGGCAGGTCTCTGGAAAACCGTTGTTGTCTCACCAATTCAATCGGTCCAATTGAACGTAACAGTTGCTTGACCATACAAGCATTGGTGTGTCCATCAGAAATCAAAGCATCCGGTAACCGATGAATAGCAAACTGATCCCAATGTGCTTTTGCAGTGGTAAAATCAGCCTCGACAGGGGCAAAATTAAGTTTAGGTCCTGCAACCAGTTCCGAACGAGTATGGAGAAGTAA
>CAKZLX010000285.1 GCA_937127265.1 uncultured Pseudomonadota bacterium | reverse complement strand
TGATTTTCCCAATACCGTGCTCTGCCGATACTGTACCACCATAGGCCAATGCAATCCGCGCTAGTTCAACATAGATTTCTTTGGCATAGGCTAACTCTGTGGCTGTTGATGGCAACATATTCAAGTGCAGATGATTATCCCCAATGTGCCCAAACAACACATGGGGAAGATCAACCTCTGCATAGGCATCGAGCATCCAAGCTAATTTCTCATCGGGTACCGCAAAATCAGTACCCACCTTTGGCATACCGTTACTGGAGACAATCTCATTAACCGAAGCTGGAATGGCATGTCTAGCTTGATACAATCGTTCTTTCTCTGTATCCGTATCAGCAAGAATAGTATGTTCCATCAAGGCACCACACTGTTCTAGAATGTCCAAACAAGGTTGCAATGTAGGAAAATCATCGGTTTCAGACTCCAATTCGATCCACAAGGCTGCATTAGCAGAGGGTAATTCGGGTAGATACCGACGCATGAAACCAATTGATCTGTGATCAAAATACTCTAGCAAACGTGGCGAAATCGCAGACTGAACAGATTTTAACTCTCCTTTCCGATAGCGAATCGCACCTTGTTTCAATTGTTTCACTGCTAACAAACAGGCTTCGGTGCGATCAAAGAAGACCAATAAACCCAAAGCATTCGGTAGCCGAATCGTTGTTAGCCATGCTTTGGTCACAACGCCCAGTGTACCTTCTTGTCCAATCATCAAATCCAACAAATTGTCACAAGATTCGTATCCTGCAGCGGTTTTTACAGAAGGTACTGTCACACCTAATCTTGGCCAGTCTTTCGGTATCGGTGTGTTTCGATCAGCCTGTACAATCTCACCGGTTGGAAGTACGACTTCTATACCTTCTACCCAAGGACGAGTAGCACCATATTTAAACGAGCGTGCTCCACTAGCATTGCAAGCGATCGCTCCACCAATTGAACATTCATTGCGTGATGTGGGATCGGGTGGAAAGAACCATCCCTCTTTTTCAATCTGTTGTTGATACTGTCCAAGAATCACTCCAGCATCAACTTCATGAGCAGAATGTATCCGATCAAACTTCTCCATACTCAAAATAACACCACCAAAAGGAACAGAGGCACCTGTAGTGGATGTACGCTGCGCAGAAACCGTAACCGCTATATTTTTCTGCTGACATTCTTTGAGTATTTCAGAGACATCTTCCACAGAGTCTGGACGCAATAAGTGTTCTGCATATCCTTTTATATTGGAGGCATCACGCAAATATCCTTCGATGATATCTTGGGAATCTGTGCTGTTGAATTTGCTGTATTTCAGAAGTTCTATAAAGTTTTGCATATCCTAATTTGTATCTAAGTATAGCGATTCGTCTACTTATTGTATAGAGGAAAACTGTTCAGCAAAAGGACGCAAGAATCGACGTTCTCTCGACCAATCGGAAATGGCAAAATGGACTGTTTCAAAGTGTGAACAACGTTGTTTCAAATGTTTCTCAAATAATTTAGCAATCAAAACAGGGTCATTACCAAAAGCACCACACCCCCAAGCCCCTAGAACCAAACTGCTGTACCCATAGGCAATGGCTATATCGAGGACACGAGCGATGCGTTGATCCATAATCCGAGCACCTTCCAATTGAGAAACTCCACCCCAGCGCTCTTTCGCGATCGGAGCGGCGGCGGTTAATACATCCATTGTCCACGGTTCTTCAATCAACTGATACTGATCATCTTTGAATACCACTGCCTTTGACAGGATTGCATAATCGCTACTGACGGCTGGAAATTGCTGATTATAGGTATAAAATGCATCCCCTACCAATGTCGCGTAGAGTGAACTGGCATAACAAAGAGTTTCCTCTTGTGCCCGCGCACCACGTAGAAACCCACCACCCACATGGGTACCATTGGCAAAGTTGAGCACCAATGGTCTCTTGCCGGCTTTCACCAACTCTCGGGCTGTCATCAAAGTGGTCTCATTGCGTACTTGCACTTCTGTCACATCGAAACAAACCCCTTGTTTCGGTTTGGGTAGCATCATCTCTGGAGCAATACTGTATTTTTGTTTTTGAAATTGCCTCATTTGAAGTGAGATATCAACTTCCCGCTCACCAACCTTGTAGGTCTGACCAAGCATGATCTGTTGGGTCGATTCAGACACTTGATATAACCACCGGTAAGATACATCCAATAAGTGTTTACAATGAGCCGCCCGTTGTGGACTATCTTCTGTTTCTAGGTACCGTAGCATAGAGTCTCCTTACTTTGTGAAAGTTATATACACCAAATTATCCCAGACAGTGTCTTTACCTAAAAATGTGATATTGTAGTTTTATCGTGATCAAGTTTCTGTTGGAGTCAAGATGAAGCGTCTTATGTTTGGAACCCTGCTTGGAACCGGTTGTGGTGCATTGAATACCGCAAGACCACTAGAGCAAGGACAACATCGTCTGGGAGTGACCGGAGGAGGTGCTGTACTAACTGCCCTTGGTGCACCGATACCACTACCCAATCTCATCATTGAAGGTCAATCAGGTCTCTCTCCCATTCAAGAGCGACCGTTGGATATCAGCTACGGCATCAATGCAACGGCTGGAGCCTTCGGAATTCTAGGATTACAGGCCGGAGCCTCACATTTATTGCTTGAACAAAGTGGTGGTACACCTGCACTTTCAGTGATGGAACGGATCCACTTTTACAACAACTGGTTGGACAGCACCAAAGACTCTTCCGTGCGCAAAGGCTTTTTACTCAACCAAATCGACCTGACAGCTTCTTGGAATCTATCGCAACATTTGGGATATGTGGGCATCGCCAATTATTTGGACATTGCCGATCCCGAACTCACCTTGGCACCCTTTGCTGGTTTTCAACTGAACACCAAGACAAAGCTCTTTTTGCAAGCCGAAGCGCGTTATCTGGCCGCCAATCGCCAACCAGAGATCGTCGATGTTTCCTTTGCCACACTTGGATATGGCGCTCTTTCAGTAACTGGCAGTGTCGGTTTTACCTTTGGAGGTGAATAATGTTGTGGCTGACCATTCTACAAGGCTGCTTAACCCTTGACCCCTTATTACCCTTTCACAGCAACATTCCTTGTTCACAAGTTGATGCCAGTACCTGCGAATCTGTCGAAGATGAGTGGGACAAAGTCTGTACAACCTGCGAAATGGATTACGATTGGGATAGGGTGGCACCTTGGCGAGAGCAAACATTTGAAATATCTGAAACAATCCCCAGCATCGATCCCAGCATTGTTGAACAAATCACCATTGAAGTCGAAGACGGGGTATCCTTGGACGCTTATTTCATCCCTACGGATGGTTCAGTTCCCAGTGTTGCTGACACCACCATAGTGTACAATCACGGACGCTATGCCAGTATCGACCACTATCTTCCGCGGGTACAACTCTTACACAAAATGGGCTTCAATGTCTTTGTCTGGGACTATCGTGGATACGGAAAATCTCTCCCCGAAACTGCTCCAGCCTCCCCCGATTGGATGAGTGATGCCCTCCTCGCTTTTGATCAAGCACTTGAAATTGCTCCCAATCCCAACAAAATGATTGTGTATGCCATGTCCGTCGGTGGGTTTCCAGCAGGTGAAATGATGGCCAAACGCGATCTCTGTGCCCAAATATTCGAGGCGGCGGTCTTAGGTGTTGGCAAGAAAGTAGAAGAAAATCTGTCGGTTAGTCTCCCAGGGTCCTTTTTGACCAGTGGCGTTTTGGAAACCGATCTCAAATTACTAGACACCACCCATCCAACCCTCATCATGCACGGAACGGCTGATGAAACGGTATCCATCAACAGTTCTCGAAAGTTCTTTACTCAACTCCCCGAAGATCTCCCCAAAGAAATGATCGAAGTTGAAGGTGCTGGGCATGGAATTGGTGGGGTTGCAGGGGTACCTGATTACAACTACGCCAACTATCGTGATGGTGTCATGAACTTTTTGGCGACCAAAGCCCCTGATTGTTTGGTCGAATAATTCTAGCGAGTACGAGAACGACCACCTTTACGACGTCGATGAAAGGATGGTTTCTTGGACTTCTTCGCCTTGTTGAAAGATTTCTTCTTACGTTCCTTGGCATCTTTTCGCTCTTCTCTGAGTACCAACACCCGTTCAAGTGCTGGATAGTGATGCCAATCGTGTTCTCGGTTGTCAGGTACTTGTTGACCAATGGTTGCTTCTATATCAACCAAGTACTCTGCCTCGTCAGGGCTACAAAAAGCGATGGCTTGACCGGTAGAACCAGCACGCCCCGTCCGACCAATACGATGCACATAACTCTCTGGTAGATTGGGCAAATCAAAATTAAAGACGTGACTGACCAAGTCAACATCAATGCCTCTGGAAGCGATGTCAGTGGCCACCAGTACTTTGACCGTTCCTTCTCGGAAACCATCCAATGCACGTGTACGGGCGTTTTGAGACTTGTTGCCATGAATCGCCGCGGCTGAAATACCACCCTTTTCCAAAAAAGTCGCGACACGGTTGGCACCATGTTTGGTTCGAGTAAACACAATCGCCGCCGCGATTTGCTCGCTGTCTAGCAAAGATTTCAGCAGCTGTTTCTTTTTGGATTGTTCCACAAACAACACTCGTTGCTCAATTTGCTCTACCGTACTGGATTCTCGATCAACCTCTACACGAACTGGGTCTTGGAGAAACTGGGAAGCCAATTCCACAATATCCTTGGGCATGGTGGCTGAAAACAAAAGGTTTTGACGGTCAGTAGGGAGCAATTTCAATAGACGCTTGATGTCAGGAAGGAAGCCCATATCTAGCATCCGATCAGCCTCATCCAGAACAAAAAATACCGTTTGACTCAAATCAATGAACCCTTGCCCTTGCAAATCGAGCAGACGACCAGGCGTGGCCACCAACACATCTACACCACGTTTCAATTGTTTCACTTGTGGTTCTTGCTTCACCCCACCAAAAATAACCAGGTGTCGCAAGGCAGTGTGTTTGGCATAGGTACTGAAACTCTCCCCAATCTGTGCTGCCAATTCACGTGTTGGACTCAAAATGAGGGCTTTTATCTGCTTTGATGGCTCAACTTGTTGTAGACGATCTAACATTGGCAACAAAAACGCAGCTGTTTTTCCAGTACCGGTTTGTGCACAACCCAACACATCTCGATTTTCCATCACCACAGGAATGGCTTGGGCTTGAATTGGGGTGGGCGTTGTGTATCCAGCATCTTTGATCGCTTGTTGAATCGGTGCGGATAAGTGTAAGTCGGCAAATTTTGTCATCTGATACTCGAGTAAAGGTTTTCGAGTACACAATGTGCTGCTCGGTACAGTGGCTTATTCGGTTCTGATGGTTTTGTCACGATAGTATCGAACATATAAACTTTGAAACATCTGTTTCAAGTATTTACTGAAAGAATGCCCAGTATTTTGGAATACAGATAACCGCCCAACAAGACAAGGCACACAAAACGCCTAACAATACGGCCCCAGCAGCCACATCTTTGGCTTGACCGGCTAGGGGATGTCGCTCACGGGTGACCAAGTTTACGGTGATCTCAATCGCTGTGTTGACCGTTTCCAACGTGAGCACAAGCCCAATGCAAAGTAGCAATACACCCCACTCTGCAGGTGTTAATGGCAAAAAGAGATTGGAGATGATCAATAGACTACCACCAACAGCATGAATTCGCGCATTCCGTTGGGTTCGAAACAACAATCGGATACCGTTCCAAGCCACCACCAAAGAACGAAATACATTGGGATTTTGAGCCACACCTTCTTTTAATTCGCGCTCGTCTTGCTTACTCATCAGACATACTCCATTACGCAAAGCCTATAATCAAAAGTGATCCTTATGAGATGAATTCACACTTTCACCATCACATAAAAATTGCAATCTTACTGAGCTTCATTAAAGTCAACATCATCAAAATACACGGTGCCAACATCGGTACCAAAATCCAACTGGTGAAACATCAGTATCGCCTGTACTGTTTCGGTCATCGAATTGCACTGCACCCACGTAGATAGATTACGCCACGATTCCAACTGGGTTTGGGCATTGATGGATTGGGTCACCGCATCGGCTTGCACATTTCCACTGGCATCCAAACAACGTATCACTGCATAAGCCTCGGCATTGCCAACCAATGGCTCAAAGGTGTGATGAAGTCCCCAAGCCGTCAACCAAAAGATTTTATCGGCGGGAGACCAGTTGGCATCGGCGGTAAACTCTTGAAAAACGACCGATTCACCGGGGTTTTCTGTATTGGCACCACCAGCACCCCAAAGTTTAAGGGCGCCACCCATTGGCGAATGGGCACCAAAACCACATTCGTCAGGAGAACCGGTTGTCGGTGTACAGCCGTCAATGTCACTTTCATGTTGTTGCCAACCCCATGCACCACCAATGTTGCTCCAATCTGCAGGATAGCCATTGCCATCTTCCATATCAAAATTGCCATTCACCAAGCCTACAGGAGTCAAGGTTGCATCGGCACCGCTACAGTCTTGGTCTTCACCATCATTGGGAAAGTCAGTGGCACCGGGAAATACTTGACCATTGGTATCATCACAATCGCCTTGGTTTTCTGACAAGCCATCACCATCGTCGTCAATATCAGGGTCACCAGTATTTTGTCCTGTACCGCCAGTGTCATTGGGATTACCTGGCTCATTTGGATTACCGGCTTCGTTAGGGTTTCCGGGCTCATTTGGATTATCGGGCTGATTTGGATTGTCTGGTTGGTTTGGATTGTCTGGCTCAGGGGCATCTGGTTCAGGAGCATCGGTTTCAGTATCATCACTGGGCTCAACTTGTACCGTTGGATCGTACAAATCAAAAAATCCAGTATCTTCTTTGTTATTTCCACATCCAATTAACAACAGTGCTGGTAAAAACATATCTTCTCCATCTAATTTGGGTATCTCTATTCCTTTTCATCGTAGCAAACAATGTCTCTAAAATCAAGACGAACAGGACAGGGCGGAACAACCTGCCCGATTTCTAGCCCACTCAGGCATTCTTCCTGCCCACTTTTCATGTTCAGGGTGTTCAGCATAGGGGTTTTGCAAAACAGTGTGGAGGTCTTCTAATACCTGTGTGCTCCCTTCAAGAATGTCATCAATCGCCAACTGTGCCAAATAATTTCGGAAAATGTATTTTGGATTCACAGCTTGCATAGCTTGAAGACGAGTCCTGTCTTCTTGACCATCAGATATTAGGACTTCACGATAGGAGTGAAGCCAGTCTGACCAACGTTGGTGCATCGAAACACCCCAAGTTTCATATTGGTAAAAAGCTTCTTTGATACACTCGGTATGCTTTTCGATGGTGTCCACCTGTTCTAAATCTGCAATTGAGAGGTGACTCAATTGGCGAAACAAAATGGTAAAATCTGTTTCGGTGTGCTCAATAATCTCATACAGACGGTTGACCACTGCATTTTTAGCAGGTGTACTCGGCAAGGCAAGCCCCAACTTTTGATACCGAAGAACCGTATACTGTTCTTGAAAGGTTTGCCGATACTTGTCCAATGCATCTTGCAAACCTTCGGTTTCCCCAACCAGTGGATACAATGCCTCAGCCAGTTTCATCAGGTTCCAAGCCCCAACGTTGGGTTGATTACCAAAAGCATATCGTCGTCGCATGTTGTCAGAGGTGTTTGGTGTCCAGCCTGAGTCTACGATATCCAACCAACCATAGGGGCCATAATCAATGGTTAAGCCAAGCAATGACATGTTGTCGGTATTCATCACCCCATGTACAAACCCCACACTCATCCACTGAGCAATCAAATTCGCAGTTCGTCCAGAAATCTGATCAAACAATTGCAACACCGCTGTTTTACGATCGACCTCGCCAGTAAATGGAATCTCTGGATAGTAGGTCTGCAACAGAAAATCCACCAATCTGGTCAGTCTTTCTATGTCATTGTAAGCCGAGAAGATTTCCAATGAACCAAACCGCAAGAAACTTTCAGCAGTTCGACAAACAATCGCTCCTGGTTCAGTTTCAGGATTGCCATCATAAAACATGTCGCGAACCACACCATCTCCAGTCCAGACCAATGAGAGAGCTCTGGTGGTTGGAATTCCCAAATGAAACATGGCTTCTGAACACAAGTACTCACGTACCGAGGAACGCAACACCGCTCTCCCATCTCCCATTCTAGAATAGGGAGTCAATCCAGCACCTTTGAGTTGCAATTCCCAAAACTGCTGATTGTGCTCTATTTCACCAAGTGCAATGGCTCGACCATCACCCAACTGTCCTGCCCAGTGACCAAATTGATGACCGCCATAACAATGGGCGTAGGTTTGCATGCCTTTAATCACACCATTGCCAGACAAAGCCTCCAACCAAACATCGCTGGTGATATCCTGAACGGTCAGTCCCAACGCTGTCGCCACAGCACTCGAATACCCCAACAAACGAGGATTGGAGACTGGCGTTGGATTCACATCAGAAAGCATTGCCATGGGGACTTGGCGCACATAGTTTTCTGCAATAGGATCCTTGGGCATGGCATTGTAATAACGGTTGGTAAAATTGGGCATGAGACTCTCTGGTTAAGCAAATGATCTATGTCGGTTGTATCTTAACCCACCAGATAAACCACCTTGAAGAGACGATCTAATCAGACAAAAGTGCCATTTCAAGCCTTACTTATCTTACTTTGCGATAGAATTTTTCCTAGTAAAGTCAAAAATATACAGTGTCAGAGTTGGTTCCAAAGTCTTTTTGGAATAGATTGTAAGCCTACTGTCTATATTGTACACCTTTTGGGAGGGCCTATGACAAGGTCTGAGATTCTCAAACGCAACTTACAAATGAAACCCT
>CAKZLX010000284.1 GCA_937127265.1 uncultured Pseudomonadota bacterium | reverse complement strand
CGTCCAAAGCTTGAGGGGCTCGATGTTCTGTCATTAAGACTTCTGCCCAGACCTGTCGAATGTTGTTGTTGTCCGGATCTTTGAGCAATGCTGTTTCTAAGATTGTATCTGTGCGATCAGATTCTCCAATCATTGAGGCAAAGACACCCAAATTGATAGCATTTCTTGTGTCTGGATTGAGAAGATAGATTTCCCGAAGGAGTTGAACTGCTTCTTTGGCCTTGCCTTCTTCATGTTTGAGTTTTGCCAACTCAATTTTTGCATCTTGAGTTAAGGCAATGGCGGTTCCCCTTTCTTGTGCATCTTCTGGAATAGTAGAATCTTGTAAGACCACTTCACAGTCTTCTAGCACTTTATGCCATTGTTTTTGCGCCAAATACAACCCCGCTCTCTTGAGACGTACACGGGCGGTTAAACCAACATCCTCCATCAGTTCTGTCAACATGATTTCGGCTTCGATAGTGGCACCGCTTTTTTGTTTGGTATCAAACAATGCCATGTGTGTTTCGAGTAGTTCGGGTGCTTGTTGTTTGGCTTTGGTAAACATAATTTCGGCCTGATCTGTTTTGCCCAAAGCGCGATATGCAGTACCAGCGATAAATAAGAAGGCCAACGGTGGTTGTTCAGGGTCTACATAGGGTTGACCGTCTTGTAAAATGTCTAAGGCCGCTTGATATTTTTCTTCACCCAAGGCGGTACCGGCTAATCGAGAAACCACTTTGGGATTTTTGTAGCCATATTCTCCAACGAAATCCAATAGAAGTTGTTTGGCATCTTGGGTGTTTTGCTGGGCCTTGAGTGTTTCGTAATACTCTACAAATAGGTCAGAGTTATCAGGATATTTATGAATAAGTTCCAAAAATAATACTTTTGATACATCCAGTTTCTTGAGTTCACGAAAGCATACAGCAGAGTCAAAACCATACCGCAAGGAATCGTTTCGAATGTATACTTCATAAATGGCTGGACAGGCATTGGCGTAGTCACCCCGATTCATGACGGCTTTTGCATCTGTCCAGTCCACTTCGTCAATTAATTCTTGCGCCACGTTTGCCCTGTCTTTTAATTTCTGGGCCTTTTTTTCTTTGTCTTTTCCTTCAGGAAGATTTTTTGCTTCCTTAAGATATTGTTCCTTGGCTTGAAGAAACTGTTCTTTAGCTTTCTCCCATTCTTGAGTATCCATATATAAAGCCCCATTTTCAAACCAAGCGTCACCATTCCCTTGAAATTCTCTTTTTAGATCGCGATAGAGCATTTCTGCACTGTCATAGGCTTTGAGTTTTCGATAGCATTTGCCAAGACTTAGTTGGAAATCGATTACTTCAGGTTTTATTTCGCTAAGTTGTTGGTATGCCCGCAATGCCGCTCTATAGTTTTGGCTGTCAAACTGAACAGCACCATAAATGGCTAAATAGTCTACCATCTCTGATTCGATGGGTTCAAACTTTTCCAATACCAAGAGTGCAAAATCAAATTTCTTTTGCACCAATAAAATACCGGCATATTCCTTGACGGCTCGAATATCCTCAGGCAAACGCAAGTAGAGATTGTAGAGTACCTTCTCTGCTTCATCATACTGCTCTTGTTCTTTATAGTAGGTGGACAAAACCAAATCAGCATCGACAAGCTCAGGGAATTTATTGATCACCAGTTCCAGTTGGCTGATCCCTTGTTCGACTTGCTTGGCTTGTAATAAGTAGTACCCATAGTCGATACCGGCTCCGTATGCTTTATCTCGTGTCCAAACATTTTTGAGAATCTGTAAAGACTTTTCTGTATCACCCTCTTTAAACCAATATACCGCCTGCTCTTTTTCTGTTAATCCTGGGAGACCTTGAGTTTCAGCACTGACTGTGGACGGTAGACAGATTTGTACACAGAATAGAAGACTGATAAACAACGATGTAAGTATATTTGACTTCAACATTATTTATTCTTCATATCCAGTTGTATGCAAGTATTCGAATGTATCCATACCACTACCTGTCGCTCAGGGGCTCGAGTTCTTGTATTCAGCAGTGGCAATCTCCAGGAGTTCCCTTGCTTGGCGATACGTATGAGAGTCTTGGGCTAGGTTGTTGTTCGGCAAAAATAAATCCAATACATTGTCTGAATTACCGGACCGAAATTGCTGGATGGTCTGTGCTCTGTCTGCGGTTATCTCTTCGGCTGGTGAATCCAAAATCAGAGAAAAGAATAAAACAAAACCAATCACCAAACCTCTGAATAGATTATTGTGAAGTCGCATAATAAGCGCCTTGTACCATTTTCTTGCGAATCGTTCGAATGCTCTTTAGAAAGTCAATGACCACAGGAACAGGCATAACCGTGGAAGGGGCATCTTCAATGTTGTATTGAATTGGGACAGGTTCTGTTTTTAACGAGTTGGCAGTGGCGATGGCAAAGAGTTCAATATCAAATGGAAAACCATTCACCGAACCTTTGGCCAATATCGGAGAGATAGACTTGGTGACGCCTTTGAGACCGGCTTGGGTGTCTCGAATATTACCCAAACCCATCTGTTCGACCAGTTTGTTGAGAACAAAACTCATGGTGTCTCGTTTCTTTTGATAGTCGATTTTTTTATCAGCTACGACACAGGTGCTTTTCGGATGGCGACGGTCGGCAAATGCGAGCTCGGCACCGTTTTGCAAGGCGTAGACAATTTTGTCGACTTGATCCAAGTCATACGCCAAATCAACATCGGTAAAAATATGGTAATCTCCCGTACTCTCTTGTAATCCACGCCGTACAGCCGCACCTTTTCCCATGTTTTTTGGTTGTTGAATTAGGCGCATATAAGGGTAGGGGGAGATGAGTGTTTTGACGGCGGCAACGGTTTGGTCTTTGGAGCCATCATCAACAAACAGGACTTCCCAGTCCTTTTGGTTCTCGGTGCAAAAATGGTGAATCGTCGATACAGTACGATGGACTCTCGATGCATAATTGTAAATCGGAATGATAAGGGAA
Organism: uncultured Pseudomonadota bacterium; assembly: GCA_937127265.1. Classification (GTDB taxonomy): domain Bacteria; phylum Myxococcota_A; class UBA796; order UBA796; family UBA796; genus CAJWHX01. The sequence goes on along the minus strand of CAKZLX010000284.1, from coordinate 3,247 downwards.
ACCATTGGCATACTTCTCTCGTGTTTAATACATCTTAAAATTAGCACTTGAGATGGAATTCTACACCTTATAATAAGTTGGTTGAGGTGTTGGTGTATCCCTAAAATTTGAGATTGTTTACGTTGTTATAATTCTTCATGAAGAATATTGTAGAATACTTTTTGAAATTTAGGATAATTTTAATTCTTCTAAGGGGGAAGGTGGCTTCACTCAACGAAAAAATTTAAATTTAGATCCTTCGGCAGGATATTTGGTGGTGCAATCACTGTAAATAATCAGAATGGAGACTCCAATCGCCATCTGGATACCAAAAGAACAACAAGGCACCGTCTTTGAGGGTGTCGACTACCCATTGTATTTCTCGGTCATCGACTGCTGGGCATCCCCAGGTAGGTGCCACTGAACCATAGTATTGTACATATTCCGGTCTTGAACCTGTCCAACCATGAACCACCACGGCCCGCGAACGTACGTTGTCGTTGTAGCCATTTTCTAGTCCATCCATTCGCATGGAATAGTCATAGGCTCCATAATAAGATTCGGCACCCTTCATCATGCCCAAACTGGATTGGTGACTACCAGATATGTTGGAGAAATCCACAGCCCAAGCGTCATCATAGGGTGAGGAGGTGGCTTCTCCATGCGCTAAGTGTAGGTTGCCCAGCAGGTATCCAGACAAGAGATCGACTATCCACATCCGTTCCAAAGAAGAATGGAGTGAGAAGTCTGAAATGGCATATTCAAACCGGTCGGTATCTCCGTTGTGCCAAGCGGTATCGAAAGCAAACAGGGCATTTTCAGCGGTTTGTGCAGCTATCCCAAAGCTTTCTAAGCGATTAAAACTGGTGAAACCGATCTCCAATTCATACGGCCCACTTTGTGGACCACTGTTGTTGCTCACCCAAGTGTCGACCACCACCCAGTAGGTACCGGCAGTTAATAAGGAGCCTCCTGTCCAGTGACCGCGATCTATGCAGTCATTGGCATCGTATGAACCCAATAAGTGTACATCAACATCAACTCCACTACCCATAGATGATTCTGGAAGGTTGAGCGCCAAGAAGCCATCGGTCGGTAAGGTGACTCGATAGACAATCTCATTCCCCGATTCGTTTGTCGATGGCGAACAGGAATAGAAATCAAAATTATCGGTTCCCGAACGAGAAGTGTTTTCGGCATGGGAAAAGGGAAAGGTATCTACGCAAACTACATCATCGGGGCATTGGTCGTCATTTGATGCGTTGGTGTCTTCAGTATTGTTGGTATCTGATTGGTCCGATGTATCTTGGTTTGTATCGGTCTCATCAGTCTGATTGGTATCTTCAGTGCTGGGTTCGTCAGCGGGTTCGAGGTCATCGGTGTTGAGGGTTTCAATCCCTGTGTCCAGTGAAGCGGTATCGTTTTCTATTGGTTTATCACCACAGGCAAGCATCCAGAACCAAATCATTGTGCACTCCGTATTGTCTGATTGGGATTACCATAACTGGATTTGTTGGGGTTTGACCATTGTGTTGGTAGAGGGGTGTAACTGTGTCACAATCCATCCCATCGCTTGTTGGAATTGATCGATTGGACAGGTCGTCTTCAGTTCAAGACTGTTGTTATTGATCCGTAGACTGCTTGTGGCTTGATCGGTATCTATTTGTGGGATCGTGGACCAAAGATCTTGCCAATGCTTGTTGCCAGTGTTGGTCCAAGTCAGGGTCTCATTTGCTTTGTTCAGCCAGTCTGCATCTATCCAAGAGGCAATGATCAGTTTACTTTGGTGGGATGAGCCAAAGTCAGTCGGAAGAATAAGGCAATCTTGACCAGTATACTGAAGTTCAACGTTGTATAAGGCTAGGGTTTGTTGCAGAAGGCAGGTCACAAAAGGCGATAGATTAGACCTAATGCTCAACTGTTTAAATGGTGAGAGTGTGATTTGTTGGGTATACTTATCAACATTCAGTCTGCTAGCATGGTGCTCACAGGTTCTCTCCCGAACGGTACCCCAGACGTTTTGGGGCGGTGTAAAAGGGCGGTCAAACAACCCAAAGCACCACAGAATTCCACCATAGGATGATGGATCACGCCCGTCGAGTGCAAAGCGATTGTTCAAATCGAGGGTCATGCGCAAGGCTTTTCGAGGATTGTCAAACCAAGTCAACAATTGCTTGCCCCAAGTCATCCGAAGGTTGTTGTGTAACTCCCCATGGAGGTTTAACGATGTCTGGCAGGCGTTCCACAATGCATCTTCGGTTGTGGCATGGCGCAGTGTTTGCCAATCTACGGTGTACTCACGTGGGTCATTTTGATGCTGCTCAAGGGTTTCACGTGCCCACTGTGGTAGTGACATCCAATGTTGGGGTACAGCGGTGTGAAAGCACCAGTGGTGTGCCAATTCACGCCAAATCAACAGTTCGTCACGGTACTTCTCACCACCGGCACCATATCCCAAGGATTCTGTAGCCAATTGAAACGAGGATATCATCCCATAATGTAAGTAGGCTGACATTCGAGAGACACTATGTGGCATAAGAGGGTTGTTGCGTTCTTTGTGGTACCGATGAAGTTTTGTTTTTTTATAGTGTGCCCAACGCTCTTGTGCGGCATCGGCACCACCTTTGGTATGGGGTACTGGCAATACACTGTGATCGATGGCACAGTCTTTGAGGATGTCACCAAAGGAGACGTGATCGAGGTCGACTGGTTCAAAGGGGAGGCTAATCTCAGCGAGAGAGATTTCAAAGGAAGACAGTGGAGGGAAGGTTGTGTTGTGTAAGCGATGTTCTCTTTCGGCTTTGAAACGATCACGAAATTGGAAGGCTCGAGTGGGGGCTTTCTTGGAGAGTTTCATCGGCACAATACAGTCTGTATCCACCAAATAAACATTTTTTAGTGTTCGTTCTGCTAGCGCTTCCGTCCAATGTGCCAAAAATGGAACGGGCATATCTTCGGTGACCACAGCAATTGAGCGTTTGGCTAGTGTTTCCAAATGGGGTCCGCGGTGTCCTTCTCTTTCCACGTGAAATGCATAGGGGATGTGTAGTGCCTGAAACTTTTTGGCGATGTCTTTGGCACCTTCCATAATAAAGGTGTGGTGTCTTGCCGATGCGTAAGGGTACCTCTCGGAGATGGCGTGGTAGACCAAAAGTGGTTTTTGGTGTCGTTGTGCCAGTTCTAGGGCGGTGACCAAGGCAGGATTGTGGTCGGTCCGAACTGCAGTACGCATCCAGTAGAGTATAAACTCTCCTGATTCGGAGCCTCC
>CAKZLX010000283.1 GCA_937127265.1 uncultured Pseudomonadota bacterium | reverse complement strand
ATTCTATGCCGAAGGAGGTGGACAAGTAAGTGATAAAGGACTATTGAAACAATTATTGAAACCAGCGAACCATAACAATGAAACCGATCAAGAGTTCGCAGTCATTGATGTTCAAAAAAGTCCTTATGGGTCGGTTTTGGTCGTGCAGCAGCTTCCTGCCCTTGATCAACCAGTAGAAGCCACTGTGAATAGAGTGTCTCGAGAGTTTACCTGTGCTAATCATTCTGCTACCCACTTATTGCAAGCAGCCCTGATTACGGTCCTAGGTCCGCATGTAGCTCAGAAAGGTTCGTTGGTTAATCAGGACTATCTTCGTTTCGACTTCACTCATTTTGAAGCTATGACTAAGCAGCAGCTCTTAGATGTTCCAGCGCTGGTTAATGAGAAAAGAAGGGCGGGTATTCCGCTAGAAGAGGATAGAGAAATCCCTATCGAGCAGGCAAAAGAGCGGGGAGCCAGAATGCTTTTTGGTGAAAAATATGGTGATAAAGTTCGTGTTATCACCTTTGATTCTGATTATTCGATGGAGTTGTGTGGTGGAACACACGTTGAGCAAACCGGAGAAATTGCCCTTTTTCACGTTTTATCAGAAACAGGGATCTCAGCAGGTGTACGACGAATTGAAGCGCTTACATCCAGTAAGGCGTTTGAATGGTATCAAAATCGTTCCAACACCTTGAACCAAGTTACTGAAGCATTGCGTGTGCAGCCACAAGATGTACCTCAACAAGTCGATAAGTTGCTCGATGACAAAAAACGCTTGGAAAAGGAAATTGCCGAGTTGCGTAAAGAGATCGCCCAATTGCAAGCCGGTGACTTGATGGATTCGGTACAAGAAATCAATGGAATCAAAGTGATTGCCGCCGAGTTTCATGGAGACATGAATGCCATGCGAGAAGAAGCCGACCGATTGCGTAACCAGTTGGGGAGTGGCGTGGTGGTTCTAGCCTCTAGTACTCAAGGTGCCAAAATCTTGGTTGCAACAACCAAAGACCTCGCCGGCAAAACTGTACATGCCGGAAACATGGTTCGCGCACTGGCCAAACACATTGGTGGCGGTGGTGGTGGTCGTCCGGATATGGCACAGGCAGGAGGAAAGAATCCCGCTGGAATCCCCAATGCACTTGCCGCAGTCGCTGAGGTGATTAACCAACACTAGAGGTTTGACGATTGTGTAAATCACCGCGAGGAAAGTGTTGGAATACAATCAATCCCTGAAAAGGTTGCTATACTGTATCTTTACAGATATGCTACTATTATAAGTACTTGACACGTCAATACTTTTGGAGGTAAATCTATGTCTGCACTCAACAACGAACTGAATTATGATGTGGTTTTAAATCGCAATGCTGGTCGGGTCACACCTGCACTCATTGAACAGTTACAATCTCAATTGCCCGCTGATCGTTTACATCTCACCGAAAGTCTTCTTCATTCTCGGGAAGTTCTACAAGAATGTGTTGAAAAAGGTAGTGAAACCATCTTTGCAGGTGGTGGTGATGGAACCATTGTCGATGTGATCAATGGATTACACGAATTTTCAGAGGGTACACCTCCAACTGTCGGTGTTCTTCGCTTGGGTACTGGTAATGCATTGGCTTATTGGCTGAATTCTTCTACACCGGTTGCCGATCTCAACAAATGGCAATCTCCACACAGTCATAGCATTATTGAAGCCAATATGATTGAGGCAGAAGACACGCTCTTTCCGTTTGCTGGATTGGGTATGGATGCAGCGGTATTAAATGACTACAATCGGGTCAAACGCGCCGCTAAATATCGCTGGTATTCTCCAATGATGAAAGGGATGCCCGGATATTTGTGGGCTGGCTATCTCCACACTCTGCCCAACCACATCAAAAAACCCAAATATGCCGTCCGCATCACCAATGCCGGTCGTCCTGCGTTTGCCATTGGACCGACTGGTTCTGAAGTTGGCGAACCAATACCCACTGGTGGTGTTTTATTTGAAGGCATGGCTTCCACAGTAACTTGTGCCACCACGCCCTACTACGGCTACAAGATGAAAATGTTCCCTTTTGCCACGGGGCGTAAGGGGCGTTTTCAGTTGCGGGTAGTCACCATGACACCACTGCAAATTGCCCAACATATCTACAGCGCTTGGAACGGTGAGTTAAGACACCCTGGACTGTTGGACTATTATGTCGACAAAGTACAGGTCGAGTTCGAAGAAACCATTCCCTATCAGTTGGGAGGAGAAGCCACTGGGTACCGCAAAGAAATCACTTTCTCACTGGCAAAGAACCCAACCAAAATGGTCTCTTTTCACTAATTTATCCAAGAACCTCTCCAAGAGATATGATAATAAGGAGGCACCTTGTGTCTCCTTTTTCAATTTCATCTCAAAGATACCACAACTAGGTCTTGGCCACTTTTAACACATTGGTGCCCACAACGATCAATCCTTCATTTCGAATGACCTGTTCACTGGTCACCCGCGATAAATGCTGAGACGACTGTGAAACAATAAAGGTTGGTAATTTATCATGCATCGGGGCAATCGAAAACTTACCGACCGATACGATGCTTAAGGCAACATGATGACGACCGGTCAAGGCACGATCCAATGTCAGTTGATTCTTTTTGGCACTTTGCGCTTGTGGCGTTGAGGCCCACTCAATTCGGTCTGCCCCACCTCGATCAGGCAGTTCAAACCCACCACCCGAAGGTTGACGTCCTAACTCGACCCGTTCTCCAACCGAAATCGCCACCCGTCTCGTGGCTTCTCCTAAAAACAGACCTTGGTACGGTTTCCCCACGTCAGCGATATAACGATACATCAATCGCTTCACCGATATACGGGCACCACTCCCTAATGGGTAGGCTTTGTTGACTTCCATCTCCAAACTGTTCAGTTTACAATTGGGATGCAAAGCCGTAACGGTTTCACCTTCTAGATTCACAGAAACACGCAACAAGACATCGCTGCCCGATTCTTCTCCGTATCCCCATTCACCACTTTTCAATAAATCAATGGTGTATCCATCAATAATTCGAGCCATCGGTACCTTGGGTAGCGCAACCCCACACAAAGACAACTCTCCACTAGCCAAACTGACAGGGTCTAAAAACATCGTGGCATTGGCGTCTTGACCGATCAGTGTCAAATCATCTCGGTTCACATCCGTCATAAACAGGTCACTGTCTCCAATGACCAAGTTGCGACCCAAATCCAACCATTGCTTTCGATCTGCTTTGGATAATCTAGGCTGTACCAACCATAAACGATCATTGGCAATCACGGTATTGAGTCGAGCCACCAAAGCATGCAACTCTTCATCATACTCATATCCCACCAAAACGACTTGCTTTCCCTTCCGCAAAGATGGCATGTCTTCGCCTTTTTGACAAATCAAAACCTTTTGTTCACTGAGTGCACGTTTTAAAGCCGGTGGAACAAAGCACTGGTTGGCTGTCAACAATCTAAAACACTGTTGGGTGGTTTGCTCTGTTGAAACCATCCCGATCTCATCCCAAGCCAATTGGTTACTGTCCATGACATGAAAGAACCGTTCAGTAAGCCAAATCTGACCCACTTCAATACGCTTAATTAACCCCGACACCTCATCGAGAACCTCTCCGGTCCACTGGCCATTTTCTTGAACGATATCACCCACTGTCAACAAAACTCGAAACTGGACATCAAGACTGAGGTTTTCCATCACTGACAACGCCAAATCGGCGGCTTGTTGAACACTATTCAAAAATACCCACACGCCTGATGCTTCAGTCTGTACATCTCCATCGGTCTCTTGTTGGACAAAATTTCGAAGCAGCGTTTGAATACGCCTCGAAGAGTTTTCTTGCGATGCCTCAGAAAAGAAACTGATCCACACACTGGCGGCTAGACGTTGCATACATTCTCCTTTGTATTGTCTATTCCCTCATATATAAAATGCCTCGTTCAGCCTTGTGAAAGGTCTTGAAACCGAGGCACCTATACTTACGTCTTAGACATCAAACAACAAGCGTTCTGGATTTTCCACCAACTCTTTCACGCGAACCAAAAAAGAGACCGCTTCTTTACCATCAATAATACGATGGTCATAAGACAAAGCCAAATACATCATCGGACGGATTTCAACGTTACCATTGACATTGACTGGGCGCTCTTGAATACTGTGCATTCCTAGAATACCGACCTGTGGTGGATTCAAAATCGGAGTCGACAACAAAGACCCAAACACACCACCATTTGAAATGGTAAAAGTACCTTCTTGAAAATGTTGTGGTTTCAACTTGTTGTTGCGGGCCAATCCAGCCAATCTCTTGATTTCCAACTCAATTTCAGAAAAGGACAATTGATCAGCATTGCGAACCACTGGAACCATCAGTCCTTTCGGTCCAGATACAGCCACTCCAATGTTGTAGAAGTTCTTATACACAATGTAATCGCCATCTACTTCAGCATTGACGGCGGGAAATGCTTGCAAAGCATCAACCACTGCTTTTAAGAAAAAGGACATGAAGCCCAATTTGGTACCGTGCTTTTCTACAAAACGTTCTTGATATTTCTTGCGGAGGGCAAAGATGGCAGTCATATCGGCTTCATTAAAGGTGGTCAACATTGCAGCAGTTTGCTGGGCTTCCACCAAGCGACGGGCAATTGTACGACGTAGTGGAGTCATCTTGACTCGTTTTTCTGCCCCTACTGGTGTGACGGTCTTTGGTGCTTCAGTGACTGGTGCAAGCTTGGGTTTGGGCGTTTCTTCTGGTGTGGACTGAACTTCTGGCGCTGCCTCAACAGACTGAGTTGGGGATGGTGCAGCCGGTGTGGTTTCAGCAGGTATCGCTTTCTCTTCCACTTTGGCAATCACGTGTCCAATCGGAAAATCAGCGCCTTCTTCAACAACAATTTCACTCACTTGACCGGTCACCGGAGAAACGATTTCAATACTGGCTTTATCAGAGTCACCTTCAAGAATAACCTCACCTTCTTTGACATATTCGCCCACCGCTTTGACGATACGAACTTCAAAAATCTCAGTGACTGATTCCCCTACTGTAGGGACGATAACGTCGACGATCTTAGACATGATAAACCTCTTTTCCTGTTGTAACAAACGATAATTAATTGGGGTAAGTGTAGATTAAATCAATTAAATCAAAGAGAATACGCCTTGTACAATACTGGCTTGTTCTGCTTTGTGAATTTTTGGAGACCCAGTAGCTGGACTGGCAGAGCGTTTACGACCGATATATTTCATCACTCGTGAAGCCAAAGTATCACAGAACCATTCATCCACCATCGGCCAAGCCCCCATATTTTTGGGTTCTTCTTGACACCAGTGAAGTGTGGGCTGATTAAACTGCTGTAAATGCTCAAGAATTTCGGCTTCTGGAAATGGATACAGTTGCTCTAGTCGAGTGATCACGAGATGTTTGGTCTCGATCTGTTCACCCTTCTCAAGACGATTCAAAATATCAAAAGAAGCAAACTTTTTGAAATAGGTACGAACGACTTCTTTGTCTGTTTCTTCGGTTGCAGATTGGTATCGCTCAATCATTTCACGATGCTCCAACAGATCATAATAAATCTTGCCGGAACAGAATACGACGTGCTCAACCTTTGAAGTGTCAAAGTCATCCTGTAACTGCATCGGGTCATGCAACATTTTCTCAAAACCACCACTGGACAAGTCTTCCAAAGAAGAAATACATTTTGGATGACGCAACAACGATTTTGGAGACATGACAACCAACGGCTTTCTGACTGTTCGCAACATTTGTCGACGCATCAAATGGAAGAAATTGGCCGGTGTTGTGACATTGGCAACCACCACATTGTCTTCAGCACATAGTTGTAAAAACCGCTCTAATCGTGCGGAAGAATGTTCTGGACCTTGCCCTTCATAGCCATGTGGTAACAGCATCACCAAACCAGAATAACGATTCCACTTTTGTTCGGTCGCCATGATGAAATTGTCAATCATAATTTGCGCACCGTTGGCAAAGTCACCAAACTGTGCTTCCCAAATCACCAAACCTTCCGGAAAGTCCAAGGTATACCCATGTTCAAAACCCAAGACAGCATATTCGGACAACAAGGAATTGTGCACTTCAAAAGCGGCAGTCTTAGCACCACTCTCCAATGCATCACGTACATCTTGAGAGGTGATTCGTCCATTGCGTCCCGTGCCTTTAACAAACCGTAAATCCACACCCAATTCAGAAGCAACAACACGAGCTGCCGGGCTGGCTTTCACCAACTCACCCAGCTCGCCTTCTCGCGAAGGAGCGAGATTTGCAATTGGGAGGTACTCGACACCTGTGGTAATGTCGGTTAACACCGCATGACGATGAGAAAAGGTACCACGACCGACATCTTGTCCACTAATTCGAACACGATAGCCATCCTGAACCAGTGTGGCATAAGCGGCTTGTTCTGCCAACGCCCAATCCACCGGTAAATTGCCCTGCACCATTTCCAATCGTTGAGCAATGATGCGCTGTACTTTTCGATGAATCTTGACCGAGGACGGAATGGTATTCACGGTGGTCAGTACTTCATGCAAGCGAGCAGGTTCAACAGTGGTGGCGACATCGGTACAATCTTGATCGATATCTGCCCAACGATGCTTCAGTTCGGTAGAACCAGCACTGGTATAGGTTTCAAAAGAAAGGTCATCTTCCAAACACTTTTGCAGTCGATCAGCCGAATCGGAGACTATCGAATCGACTTCGTTTTGGGTCATGGTACCCGACGCAATAATCTTGGTGCAGTACTGCTCTTTCGCGGATGGATGTTTGCGGATCGCATCATAGAGCAATGGTTGGGTAAACGATGGTTCATCACCCTCATTGTGCCCCCACTTTCTAAAGCAATACATATCAATGAAAACATCTTGATGAAAAGTTTGACGCCATTCAGCGGCCAACTTCGCCACTGCTGCTACCGCTTCGATATCTTCACCGTTAACGTGAAAAATGGGCACTGCTAACATACGAGCAACATCGGTACAATAAGGCGTTGAACGAGCATCTATCGGAGAAGTGGTGAAACCGATTTGGTTATTGACCACAACGTGAATCGTTCCACCCGTTTGATAGCCTTCCAAACCGCTCATATTGAGAACTTCTGTCACCACTCCTTGCCCAGCAAAAGCGGCATCACCGTGTAGGAGCATCGGCACCACAGCTCGCATTGCGGCATCTTGAGAGTATCCATCTGCTGATACCAAACGGTCTTGACGTGCGCGGGATCGCCCTAAAACAACAGGGTTCACCGCTTCCAAATGAGATGGATTAAAGGCCATGGTGACACGGACTTTTTTTCCATTCACTGTCTGGTAATCATTTGAATATCCCAAGTGATACTTTACATCACCAGAGATATCAAACGCCTCCAACACTTCATCATCAAACTCATTCAAAATGTATTGGACTGGTTTGTTGCAGATATTAGCCAACACATTCAAACGACCACGATGCGCCATACCAAGCATGACTCGTTCTGCACCACGATCACCGATTGTGTCAATTAACACCGCTAACAAGGGAATCAGTGGCTCTGCACCTTCCAAAGAGAAACGCTTAGTGTACTGATACCGTTGGTGCAAAAAACGCTCAAAATTTTCAGCATCTGCCAGATTCCGAAGCATATGTTGTTGATCGGCTTTGGACAACACACAATGGTCCGGAAGTGTTTCCAAACGTTCTTGAAGCCACTTTTTCTTTTTGGGATCATTGATGTTCATGAATTCAACACCAAAACCACTACAGTAGGCCTTTCGTAAACGGGCAATAATCTCACGGGCTGTCGTCACATGTGGCACACCGTAAACACCATGACCCGAAACAGGGACATCCAAGTCCGCCTCGGTCAACCCATAGTAAGAGAGTGTGAGTTCAGGATGTTGCTCAATCAATCGACGTCCTAAGGGGTCAATCATCGATTCAGTGTGTCCACGCACGCGATAGGCATTGATCAGTTGAGCGACTTTGGCCTGTCGATCGGCAATCGCAGTGGCTTGACTTTGATCCACTCCACCACTAGAAAATATTGATCTTTTGGGAAATACAGGCGCCTGACAAGGTTCTTCTTCTTTCTCCCAAGAAGCAAACAACGCCTGCCACTCCTCTGACACACTAGCGTGGTCCACCTGCCACTGAACATACAACTCATCTATATAGGAGGCATTTTCACCAATTAACAACGAATCTAAATTCACACTGCTCACAACAACTCCTCGGTGTTTTTGCCTACATAACCGATTTCCGCTTGAATGGATAGCAAATTTCTCTTCTATATCCTTTTATGTATCGCACATAAATAAGCACCTCTGCTGAAAGATTAACGCATCAAGGAATATTTTTTGACACCCAATCGTTGCAACATTGTCAGATACATCAGTTGAAATTCGACACATATTACGATAAAAACGCTGACACGCGAACAATGAATGTTGATCAATTCGATCACTGAGGAGACTCTCGATGACACTATTGGCTTTTTTGGCTTCCACTTTTCTTTCCACGGCAGAAGCAGGTTCTTGTGGTAAATACGTTAACCAAGCAGCCTCTCAAGAAGGTGCGGGTTTGGTTCGAACGTTTGCAAAACTCGCTCAATGTGACAAAGCCATGGCCGAAGACAATTTCCTAGGGGCTTTTGTACCACGCGCCACCGATTTGGACACATTGATTCAACTATCAGAAACTGCCATTACTGCTGGTGTATTCAACAGTACATGGAAAATGCTCGGAGCCATCTCCGATTATGGTGTTCGCAATGATGTTGCAGCTGGGATCGGTGAGAAGTGTGACAGCAACCCCCAAGTCATGAAATTCTTACAAGGTGCCTACTTCGCTTTAAAGAATAATGATTTCACAAAATGGGATGATGCCTATGTAGCCTGTGATTCAGAAGATATGACCAAATGGTTTGAACAACAAATCACCAATACTCCCAAAGGCTCTTTCTCCGAAAGTTACAACACCTTGTTGGACATTTACATCAAGCAACAAAAGGCCAACGCGCTTCCCCTGTTACAACAAGCAGCCTTAAACGCCAAAGACGATGGCCCGTTTGATGTCATCATCAATCAAATGAACAATGCTGTACAACCAGGACTTGGTGAAACCATGTCTGATGCTGACCGTGCCGCCTTCGAAGAGTCCATTTTGACCATCGCTAAAGAAGTACCAACCAAAGCATTGTTATTGGCACAACAACTCAACTCAGTCAATTCTACTCGTTCAGGAGAGTTGCTAAAGATTATTTATGCCGATCGCATGACCGATGGCTTATTAAGTTATGGAGTGGTTGCCGTTGAAGCCGGAGAATGTAAAGGAAAGTTACAAGCAGTACTGCACGTTGCAACCGTGACTGATCCCGCTAAACGAATGGTTGTTTTACAAGAAGCCACTGGTCCTATCCGCGCCTCCAAACCCAAGTTAAAAAAATGTGAAACTGGGGAATGGCCAATCTCCATCACTTCGGAACCCATTGCCAATAGCGAATTAGACACCTTAGTTTCTGAACTCACCGCAAAATATGAAGGCGAAGGCTACAAAGTAAAAGTGGTCACCGAAAGCACGATTGCATTGGACTAACACCACCCTCCACAGACACAGACAATAGTACTCATGAATCATAATCTATAGATATGAGTACAATATTTGTAGTTGATCTCTGTTAGTTCAGCATATACAAAGCACACCCGATGGTGTGTTTTGTGGTTATTGAACCCTATTAATTTGGGTAAAACTCTGACTTTTTACATCGAAGATCACACGCAGGTTTGAATTTTGGGTTATATGTGTTCAATCTCAAATACCCGTCTATACTTGATAATGAAGATAATTTGTAGGAGTTGTATATGGAAACCTTAGAATATGATGCCGTAGTTGTCGGAGCAGGACCTGGTGGATACCCTTGCGCCATTCGTTTGGGTCAAATGGGTAAAAATACCCTGTGTATTGAAAAAGACAATTGGGGTGGTGTGTGTTTAAATGTAGGTTGTATTCCTTCAAAAGCCATGATCTCTGCTGCCAAACGATACCAAGAGTTGAAATCTTCGGCGGCTTTGGGGATCAACATTTCTGGTGAAGTGACTGTTGATATGGCCAAAACGCAAGAATGGAAACAAGGTATCGTTAAGCGATTGACTGGTGGTATCGACTTTTTGTTGAAGAGCAACGGCGTTGATCGTATGCTGGGAACGGCTGATTTTACTGGCGGTAAAGGCATCGTAGTCACCAAAGAAGATGGTTCTCAAGTCACAGTAAAAGCTGACAATGTCATTTTGGCTGTCGGTTCTCGCCCGATTGAAATCCCTGGTTTCTCTTATACAGACAGTCGCATTTGGGATTCAACCAAGGCCTTGGCACAAACCGAAATTCCCAATCGCTTGGCCGTAATTGGTGGTGGATACATCGGTTTGGAAATGGGAATGATGTTTGCCAAACTGGGAACACAAGTCACCGTCGTGGAAATGGGTGATTCCGTACTGGGTGTTTTCGACAAAGAGGTGGTCAAAGTGGTCACCAAAAAAATGAAGAAACTGGGCATGAAAACCCTCACCAATGTTCGTGCTGAAGGCTGGGAAGAAGGTGATAATGGCGCCATTTTGAAAGTTCGTAAAGCTGATGGCACCATGCAAGAAGTCGAGTGTGACAATATTCTAGTCACCGTTGGTCGCCGTCCAAACTCAGAACAATTGGCCAACACTGGGGTTGCCCTCAATGAGCGTGGCTACGTCATCACAGATGACCAACAAAAGACCAATGTTGATGGTGTCTTTGCCATTGGGGACATCACCGGTCGTACCATGTTGGCTCACGGTGCCAGTTATGAAGGTGAACTGGCGGCAGAAGTAATCGCCGGACACAATCGTCATTACCAAGCACTCACCGTACCGGCTGTGGTCTTCACCGATCCAGAAATCGGTATCGCTGGTTTGCAAGAACATGAAGCCATCGAAAAAGGACACACCGTCAAAGTGGGTAAAGTTCCCTTCGCAGCCTTGGGTCGTGCGATGACAACTGGTGGTTCCACCGATGGTTTCTTCAAAGTGGTCTTGGATGATGTTGATAACCGAGTACTTGGAGTAACCATTGTCGGACCAAATGCCTCTGACCTGATCAGTGAAGCCGCTTTGGCGGTTGAATTGTGGGCCGAAGGTTTGGATTTGGGCTTAACGATTCATCCACATCCAACTTTGGGTGAAGGAATGATGGAAGCCGCCAAACATGCTTTGGGTGAAGCCGTTCACGTTGCCAACAAAAAATAATGCCCCATAACACAACAGACTCACAGGAAGCCCCGTTTATTGTCATTGAAGGACTTGACGGGGCTGGTGGCACTACCCAATGTCGTCTATTGCAATCTTGGCTCGAACGACATGGACACAGTGTGTTGTCAACCAATGAACCCACTGGACAACCGGTGGGTACTTTCATTCGCAGTGTCCTCCAAGATCCCCATAGCAAAGTTGGTGATGAGGTCTTGGCCTATTTGTTTGCTGCTGATCGACAAGATCATTTGACCCGCACTATTTTACCGGCACTTTCTAGTGATACGGTGGTCATCTCCGATCGTTACTACCATTCCTCCTTAGCCTACCAGTCTTTATCACTGGACTTTGATTTTGTGGCTCAACTCAATGTCCCCTTTCGAGCTCCAGACATCACCATCTTCTTGTTGCTCGAACCAGAAACCTCTTTTGCCCGTGTACAAGAACGAGGTCTGCCCCTGGAACGTTTTGAAACCTTGGATCGCTTACGCTCAATTGCAGCCTCATACAATCGGGTCATTGATTATTGCCAAAAACGAGGTGAGCACATTGTTTGCTTGGATGCTACACAAAGCATCGAAGAAATCCACGATCGTATCTGTTCTGAAATCAGTTTGTTAATCAACATCCCACAACCTCTCTAACCTGATGAATATTCAATGGTTGGGACAAGAACTTCCCTATCGTCAAGTCTATGACCAAATGAAAGAGTTGTTGCTCAAACGCATCAATGGTCAAATTGAAGATCAATTGTTGCTGTTGGAACACCAACCGGTCTATACAGTGGGTCGTGCTCGAAATGCGATGCAAAACCTCTTGAATCCAGATGGTCTACCCATCGAACAAATTGAACGAGGTGGCGATGTCACCTTTCATGGAACTGGTCAACTAACCGGTTATCCGATTGTCAAACTACCAGTATTGGACATTCATGCCTACCTGCGATTTTTGGAACTATTTTGGATTAAAGAATTGCAACAACACCAAATCACAGCATCCCGAGATGACCGCAATACTGGGGTCTGGGTTGACGGTAAGAAAATGGTTGCCATTGGTGTCGCAATGCGTCGACAAGTTTGCTGGCATGGGTTTGCCTGTAATCTGACTACCGATTTACAATACTTTCAAAACATCAACCCTTGCGGGATGTCCGCTGATTTGGTCACCCGTTGGCAAGATCACCAACCAGCACCAAACATGAACGAGTATGCTCTCGAAGTCGGTGAGCGTTTTAGAGATGCTTGGATGACATGGTGTAACAAATACTAGACAACATCGGAAAAAGACTAGAATTCTAACCTCAATTCGGATAAAACTCTCCCATTGAAACCCATTTGAGGAGTGTCCAATGTTGGATCGAAATCTGGTTGCCAACAACCTTGAGCGTGTACTTGAAAACCTTCACAAACGCCATGCAAACGATGAATTGCTCAGTGACTTGGAAAAGTTGTCAGCGATCATTACTCGTCGACGTGAACTGCAAACCCAAACCGATGGTCTTCGTGGAGAGCGAAAGAAACTGAGTAAACAAATCGGTAGTTTGATGCGTGAAAAGAAAATGGATGAGGTTGAGCAAGTCAAACATGACGTCACCAAAATCGGAAATCGATTGGATCTTTTAGAAGATGAGCGCAAACTGTTACAAACCCAAGAAGACGATCTGTTGCTAGCCTTTCCCAACCTACTTGATGAACGAGTTCCCGAAGGCGCAGACGAAGAAGCCAATGAACTAGTTGAAACTTGGGGCACCCCCAAAACATTTGATTTTACCCCCAAGGAGCACCACATCTTGGGTGAGGAGTTGGGTCTTTACGATGCAGAAAGAGCTACCAAAGTTGCTGGAACCCGTTTTAGTATTTTAAAAGGTGATCTGGCTAAGATGGAACGTGCTTTGATCCAGTTCTTTTTGGATACAGCAGAAGACAATGGCTATACCGAAGTAGTCGTACCATACATCGTTAATCGCGATACCATGACTGGTACTGGACAGTTGCCAAAGTTTGAAGATGACTTGTTCAAACTCACCTCTGAAATCAATGGGATGGATGGATTTTTAATTCCTACAGCCGAGGTACCTGTCACCAATATGTACCGCGACGAGATCTTAAATGAAGAAGACCTCCCCATTTACCTCTGTGCTTTCACCCCTTGTTTTCGCGCCGAGGCTGGTTCTTATGGAAAAGACACCCACGGCCTGATCCGTCAACACCAGTTTCACAAAGTCGAATTGGTAAAAATTACCAAGCCCGAAGATTCGGATGCCGAACACCATGCCCTCACTGAAAATGCTTGTAAAATGTTGCAAGCCTTGGAACTCCCCTATCGAAAAATGCGCTTGTGTTCCGGAGATACCAGTTTTGCAGCGCAGATGTGTTTCGATTTGGAAGTGTGGTTACCGGGGCAAGGCAAATACCGTGAGATATCTTCCTGCTCAAACTTTGGTGAATTCCAAGCACGAAGAATGCGCACTCGTTTCCGCACCAAAGCAAAAGGGTCTAAGCCACAGTTTTGTCACACCATCAATGGTTCGGGGTTGGCAGTTGGACGTACCTTGGTCGCGATCATCGAAAACTACCAACAAGCCGATGGCAGTATCGAAGTCCCCACGGTTCTCCAACCCTACATGCGTGGGAAAACAAAAATTTCATTGGAAGGCTGAAATCTAGTTGCAGACCGATTTGATTTGGGTTAATTCTTATAAAGATAATTGGTGACTTGGCCGAGCGGTTTAAGGCAACGGTTTTGAAAACCGTCGTAGTTAATAGCTACCGGGGGTTCGAATCCCCCAGTCACCTCACTTCTACTTGTTCTTTGCATTGATTGTGATAGTTTGAACGATGAATGCTGACATTGTGGTTGCTTCGTTAAAGAGAAGAAAACGGACAGTATAAACAAATTGAAAGTTTATTCTTCTCCTTGACAAGATTTATGAATCGTGATAAGGAGATGTGTCCGAGTGGCCGAAGGAGCTCGATTGCTAATCGAGTGTTGGGAGAAATCTCGACCGAGGGTTCGAATCCCTCCATCTCCACACGGTTTTCCTTAATCTATCCTTGTGCACCCTTAGCTCAGCTGGATAGAGCGTCTGGCTACGGACCAGAAGGTCAGGAGTTCGAATCTCTTAGGGTGTATATTTAAACCTCAATCTTTGGATTGGGGTTTTCTTTTTTAGTCACCCTTGTAGTTCATCTTTGAAGCATACTACCTACAACTGCCATATTTTCAACCACATTTTTTACTTTTCTATCTGTAGAATGGTACCAAGAAAACGACCGGGATGCATTCAGAATATGTTTTGTTACACTATAAAGGTTCAACTCCTATAACCATGGAACCTTATCATGCATTACAAAACAATTTTATCCAGTGGATTCTTCTTACTGTGTCTATCCGTACTCATCAACACTCTTCAAACGGCGTCTGCCTACTCCAATGGTCCCACCGTCAGCCTAGGTAGCAACCCAATCGTCAATGCCACCCAAGCCTGTAACAGTTGGGATACACTGTTCACCAACAACAGTGCACAAACCTTTATCATCACCGATGTTATCCAGTCGTACCCCGGTAGCAATGTGGCCTCCTTACGAGTAAACGGTCAATACATCTTTGCCTCTCGGGAGAACCATCATTTTCAAACAGGGCTTACAATCGCTCCTGGAGAGAGTGTAGTTTGTGCCAACAGTGGTAACTACGTCACGATCTCTGGCTATTATACACACTAACAAATGTCGTTGGAGGTAGTATGGATCCGATTACATCCCTATTGATTATCGTTGGTGGACTCACACTGATCGCTGGCTTTGGCGGTTCGCTATTACCACTTTTGCCCGGACCACCACTCACTGCATTGGGTAATCTACTGATTCAAATTGGATTGGTCAGTGGTGGACAAGCCTCTAGTCTCAGTTGGGCATGTTGTTTATTGTCCATTGGGTTGGGCATCATCATGACCATTGCCGACTTTGTCGCCCCAAATATCGTGGCCAAATTTGGTGGTTCTGGTAAAACCTCAGGGAGGTATGCGACCTTGGGTGTCATTGTGGCCTGTTTCGTTAGTTGTACAGGGGGTGCACCTGCGACGGTGGTCAGTGGTGGTTTAGGAGCCATTCCAAGTGTATTCTTTGGTGTGTTGCTGATCTTTGTCGCCGCCTATTTTGGTGGTCGCATCGGCGAATTAAAAGAACTGCCCGCCACAGAACCGGATCGCTTAAGCAAAGCACACAAGGCAGGATTGGCACACATGGTTGGCTTAGGGGTAAGCATGGTAGCCAAAGTCGCTTATGCTTGTGTTGGATTTGCACTGGCCGTAGCACAAGTGGTCTTTACTTAGACGATACTAACAACAAAGACCGACCACACGGATTACACTATTGAACGTATCTGACCACACTCATCAATAGACAACCCATGACACACCTTTTATTCTTCACACTTCTCACCGCCTGTAGCCATAAATCAACTTCCCAGACATCTCCTCCAACCGCGGTAGAAAACAAGAATCATTGCCCCGACGGAGTCAAAACAGGGTGTAACGTTCCAGAGGTTACCGAATCCCAACTACAGGATAACCAACAACAAATCGATACCTGTATCGATACCTGTATTCAATCGAAACAAACCGAGGCTCGCTCTATAGACAGTATCACCCTTGACTGTCAGTCTTCTTGTTTTGAACAACACTTTATCGGCCAAGTGCAAATCGTGCCCCATCTGGAAACGACTTCCGAATAGAGAAAGCATCGCTACAATGACTGAGATATATTCCTGACATGTAAGGAGAACGCACCTGCTACTCATTTGGTTAACATCGCTAGGCTGGTCTGAAGAAACACCCGACACCACTGAATCTACTGGAATGATTGTAGTCGAAGAGTCGGCTCCCCAAACCAGTGGCGGTACAACGATTGTGGTCGATGAAACTCTTTTGCAAACCGCATCGATCGCCGAAGTCTTACAACGACAAAGCAGTGTGTTCATCCGAGATATGGGCGGACTAGGCACACAAGCAACCATTTCCATTCGGGGCACTTCCACTCGCCAAAGTTTGATGTTGCTCAATGGTGTTCCCTTGAATCCCGATGGCAACAGTACCGTCAATCTCCAAGATATACCGTTGCGGATGTTGGAATCGATGACCATGTACAGGTCACACAGTCCGATGAAACTGATGTCTTCAAGCATTGGTGGGGTCTTGGAGATGCAAACACTTGAACAGCAATCCTCTGCCCACACGGGTATCGACTCTTGGAGCAATACGTGGTTGAGAGGATCAACACCCTTCTCTTTCAAAAAGAGTACTGGCAATATCTTTGTATCAGGATTGTTTGCCCAGAATGCCTATCCCTATTTTGATAACCGCAACACCCCTTTCAACAGTGATGACGACCGTTGGAAAACACGCATCAACAATGATGTCCAACAAGGCAATTTTCTGGGCACCTGGAAAGTCGGCGAGGTTGATTTGGTACACACCGGTGCCCGTAAATTTCAAGGTGTTCCTGGACACATCATTATTCCCACACCAGATATCACCCTCCACAGCAATCGACACCTGACCGGTATCCACCGAGATTGGCACCGCGAAAGTTCCGACCACGACTTCCGCTTGTGGCACACCCAGCACCGTGAAATACTCGATGATAGCATGGGCAACTTGGGACAAGGGGCAATGATGGTAGATTGGTCTTTTCACTCGATTGGCGCCCAAGGTTTTCACCGTAAAACCAATGCAGAACGTTGGTTTCCCAGTCTCGGATGGTCCAGTCGGGTCGATATCGCTTGGGAACAAGACGATACCACCCCCTATCAACGATTCAGTCAGCAAGTCCAGTTGGGAGAAGAATACATCAGTGACCAATGGGAGTGGTCGGCCAGACTCAACACCCACTGGCTGAGCACCCAAAGCAACAAGGTTGTGCTGGCACCAAAAACATCCCTGCTCTATCATCTCAATGATCAAGACCACACTTGGGTCTCTTTGCTTCGTGGCTTTCGCCCACCTGATTTAACCGAGATTTATGGTAACCGAGGTGCGATTATCGGCAATCCCAACCTGCGACCGGAAACCGGCACTACGATCGATCTGGGCTGGAGCCACCAAAACCCCTTGCATTGGTTGAGACAGTTTCAACTGGCGGTGTTTGCCCGAGAGACCCAAGATGAAATTGTTTTTGTCCAAAATGCCCAACGACAATCCCTGCCGATGAACTTTGAACAGACAAGGATGATCGGGGTGGAAAGCGAATGGTATGTCGAGATCGGAGAACGATTCACCTGGAACGGAAGTCTAACCTTGAACCACAGTGAAAACCGTTCCTCGGATGATGCCCTCTTTGGCAATGCCCTCCCCAATGTTCCCCAGTGTATGAGTGGACAGCAAGTGTGGTGGATGACCGACCGTATCTGGTTGGGGGCTGATGTCTACTGGTCGGATGGGAATTACTGGGATGCACCAAACCAACGTAAAGCCCCCACTCGCCTGGTTCAAAATGCCACACTGCGCTGGACACCTATCAACTGGCAAGTGGAACTCACTGGGCGAAATCTGTGGAACCGAATTGTGGTCGACACACCGATTGATCCACTAAACCCACAACTGGGTCTCCACCCCGAAGCCGTGCAGGACTTTCTGGGTTATCCGTTGATGGGACGTTCGGTGGCAGTTTCTGTGACTTGGATTCCAGTAGAGTAAAGAAACCACACCGTTCTATGACACTTTCTTTTTAGACTTGGTAACTGTCACACTCAATCAAATGGGATACTGATTCATTTACTGTAATCCAACTCGGTGGTTTAATGTTCTTTACACTTCTTCTTGCCTGCACTAACCCTAAATCTCAGGACACCAGCCATCCCAACACCGCCAATCTAATCATGACCACCGTCGCGATGGACTATTCTGTCGGTGCGCTCGCCAGTTTTGATACGGATTCTGACATACTCACCGAGAATATCAGTAGTGTCTCTGGTGACCCCGTTGTCGTGTCTGACGGTGGTTGGATTTGGCAGTTGAATCGATATCAGTACGATACCATACGCAAATACGACCCCAGTAACCTACAAGTACCCTTGGCGGAAGTCTCACTGGCACCGGATGTCGGTTCCAGCAACCCCCATGATGTGGCCATCTGTGGCACTTCACTGGTGGTTTCTCTCTACGGACAAGATTATCTGGCACTACTTGACCCCAATACCCTAGCACTGACTGGTCAAATCAATATTGGTTCTTTTGCCGATGACGACGGCATCCCAGAAGCATCAAGCATGGTTCGATATGAAGATAATGTGCTGGTTGGGCTGCAACGCTTGAACCGGTCTGCTGGCTTCACACCTGAAACATCAACGATTCTGGTGATTGACTGCAACACACATACCGTAACCGATTCGGTCTTCACGGGTCAAAACATTCACCTCTTTGAATGGGAGGATACGGTGGCTTATGTCACTGAATCTACAACCGATACTTCCTCGACCGTCTATGTGTTCGAAGACGATGCTTGGCGAGCAACCCATATTGAGGATACTTACATCAGTGTAAGTAAGTCTAA
>CAKZLX010000282.1 GCA_937127265.1 uncultured Pseudomonadota bacterium | reverse complement strand
CGAAAAGACACATGTCTAATTGAATATGATGAACAAGAAGTCAGAGCATTGTTGCAACAAGAGAATGTCTGTGTTCGCGTTCAATACACTCAGACTGGCGAAGTACGGTTGCGAACAGGGATTTCCAGTATGTTGTTTGTTGGTTTGTTGGCTTGTGGAGATCGTTCTGTGGAAACTTTGGGTGAACCTATGGTGGCCACCGATCCTGTGGAACTTTTACAGGTAGAACCGAACGCTGAAGTGAAACTGGATATCGAAGAACCCCCTCCACCGACAATGGGTAAGGTTGCCATAGACTTGAACCCAACACCACATACGGCACCAGTAGAAGAAGCGATGCTGGAGGAAATGGGAGAGATGGTATTACCGGAGACGATCGATACCAAATCCATAGAGTGTACCAAATCTGAGCAAGCCGAAAAAACTACGCACACCGAAAAGTAGGTCTATTCAGTTAACTGAAGTCCATTTGCAGACCATCATTGCCAACGGTCAAATACAACAAACGATCATTTTGGGTGATTTCAAGTTGATTTCCACCAAATCCGACAGAGGTTGTATTGTTGGTGGCCAAAGTGACGGCAAACAAGAACCCTCGTCCACGTTGCCAACTGACATCGGCGGTGGCTTTGATTTGGGCTTTGGCATCAAAGTCAACCGAGGAGGCTGATTCAGTGACTTCACTTCCCAAGTCGGAAATACTGGCATCGGCAATATCGGTGGGACTTGACCCAATACGTCCAGCAATGTTGTTCAAAATGGGGTTGTCGATTTGTTGGTTAAGTTGGGTAACGCCATTAACCAGTGTATTTTTTAAGGTGTTGAGCCAACTGCCATCAGTGGTCATCATGTCGCACAAATCATCCCAAGTGATTTCCTTGGAGGCACTTCCAGTCAGTTGAACTTTGTGCAATTGTTCATTTTTAAACTGCATTTTTAAGGAGGCAGAGACTGGTTGTCCTAAAATACTTAGATCATGTGAGGCGGAAAGGGTGTCTACAGGAACGCCATCTTTGATTTTTCTTTCAGCCTTGAAAGGTCCTACATTCACTGTACCCGCAACGGTGGTGCTGGTGTTACTTCCGGCGGTGAGGTTGTCGTTACCATCGTTTTGTAGTGTCATAGAGTGTCGCACACTGGCCGATGCTGAGGCTCCAACCACACCAGCCGAAGCACTGGCATTGAGACCCGCATCCAAGTCCAGTTGTACTTTGTCTGAACCATCCATGCCTTCGATGGTTTCTTGCATGGCTTCATCAGACATGATGCCGGTGACAATGGTACTTTTGATTCGATCAGGCATCGAGACAGACTCACAAGCCGCTTCGATAATATAGCGTAGCGACAGCAAGAACTCATCAAAGACTTCCGCACCAGAATCACCAACAATCTTGAGTGTTCCGGAGAAACTGGCTTTCAAGGCGGCTTCCAAGTCTACCAACCAAGCGTCTACCTCGGCTGAAACTTCGATGGCGGCGGCCAATTGCATGGTGGCTTCCATCTTGCCTTTCTTTCGTGCCACGCCCATGTTGAGACTGGGTTTGAAAGAAACGGTGACCCCTGGCGTTTTGTAAAGTGGAATAGAGCCGGAGAGTTTGAACGTGAGAGCCGAACCTTCATCGGGAGCCACGGCATCTAATAGGCCACCTGCCATGTTGGCAAAAGCGGTTCCCGATTCTACATTACCCAAATTTTGTTCGGGGAGTTCGGGCCCTTGACCTTGTAGTTGTTCGATGGCAGCGGAGTTGCTTCCTGTGCTGGAAGTGCCGGTGGAAGAAGATGATCCTTGTTGCGTTTGTTGAGCACTGCGCTGTTCATGGGTTGGCATAAGAGGTACTCCGTGACATCAATGGTGATGAGATGTGCTGTATTTGGTGGTCATGCCCCACTGTGTTTTTGGGGTGATCGGTTGCATTGTCGATATGAGTAAAAAGTTGTCGGCATTTTCCAAGGTGGGACGTACCGTGTCGTTTTGAAACCAGTTGGTGACATCTTCACCATCATACAAAATACCCAATAAAGTCAGGTGGTTACTGTGTAAGTCCACGGTGATAAAATAGGGCTTGGCAGGATTGAAACCACCACCCAAAATCGGACCACAGATATCCGGTGTATAGGCAAAGAGTTGGTGATCTTTGAGGGCAACCCAACCTTCAGCATTGGTGTGGAGTTCGAGTGAGATTCTCGACAACCCCAAGTCACTGCTGTATAGGGTGATAGTTTGTTTAGACCATGTAAGTCCTTCAATTTCGGTGAATAGAAACTGATCGACTGGGATATTATAGGTGGAAATAGTCATGAGATTCCTAGAAGCCAAAGACAGAATGTCATCTTAGTGTACTGAATTTAATTGGGAGTGTCATGTTTATCGCACCAACTTTCTAACCAAGCATCGAGAGAGTCCGTGTTTTCAAGTATGCTCTGAACGGTGTGGCGGTCACCATTTTTGACTTCGCTGTACAATCTGCGTAAGGATTGAAGGTTGGTAAGACTTGAGGATGTCATTGAAGGCACTTGGTCAGAGGTGCGTAGCCATTGGTCCACCTCTTGTCCCAACAAAAACATTTTTTGGTGATCTTGTAGTGTACTTTCAGAGAGTCGTGATTGGGCTTGATGGACGATGTATCCCTTGTAATACCAATAAAAGAATGTTTTTACGAAAGTATTGAATTGTAAGAAGAAACGCAGGATTCTGATCAATTTGACAAAGGGGTATAGCAGCAAACTAGTGATGCATCCTAAGCAAAAGTTGCCTCCTTTGCCGATAAAGTGACGTCGTTGATTAGGGTGTTTCATCAAAGGGGTAAACAGTCTTCGGGCGACAACCGGCTCCAATATCCAGTCTGCAAACGGAATGGGTGACAAGGGTAATAGGGTAATCACAATTGAATGGGTGATCACATGGGCTTGGTGATTGGAAAAGTCAGACATTGCACTTTGTTACCGAGAATGTCGACGGGTAAACCCAAGTAAACCCAGCAACAACAGTCCTGCTTCAAAACCATTATTACCATTTGAACTCGAACATCCTCCACAGCCAGCATTGGTGTTGACAGATACTGCTCCTGTATCGTTTT
The DNA here is from genome assembly GCA_937127265.1 of uncultured Pseudomonadota bacterium. GTDB lineage: Bacteria > Myxococcota_A > UBA796 > UBA796 > UBA796 > CAJWHX01. The sequence continues at coordinate 4,750 of CAKZLX010000282.1, read as the reverse complement.
CTTCACTGGAAGGTTCGGAAGATGGTTCACCTTGTGTCTCATCGCAGGAACCAGGATTATCAGCCATTCCCACGCCACAAATTGGGAAACGGTCTTCCAATTCGTACTGGTATTCGATAAAGCGGTATTGCTCTTGGTCGGTGATGTTGGAAGAGTAGAGCATTAATTCTTCGGTGGCTTGAGCAGGGGTGTATCGTGCGTGGAGACGAGTGAAAAAGTAGTCGCTATAATGGACATACTCTTGGTTGAGTCCCAATGCTACAAGGTCAGAACCATCCGGGGGTGTTCCAGAGCAGGGATCGCAACCGCCACCACCCCAAGCATATTCGACCGTCCAAGCACCGTTCTCGGTTTCTTCATAAGCATCCGTGAATTGTTCAGCGTAGTATTCACCAAAGGATTGTCCATCCACAGCATCCCACATGCACTCATCTTCGATGCTAAATTCCTTGTAGACCGAGTTGGCAATTCCCATTCGACCATTTTGGTATGGAGAAACCGCATAGATGACCAAATCTTGGGCTTCTTTGGCATTGAGGGTACCAATGCGAATTGGAATCTGGAAAGCATCTGCAGTATAGGCAAACTGCAACGGTGAGAGCGTATCTCCAGACGCAATGTTTGCTTCGGCGGAGACTTTGGCAGCCAAAAAGTATGATCCACCATCGATGTATTCTTGCAGTAAGTTCTGAGATTGCCCGGGAACTTGGTAGCCATTGTCGTTGAGCCAGGTAAAGAGGGTGTTTGATTGGGTCGCCGATAAAATGACGATTTCAAACTCTCCAACAATATAGAGCGCTTCCACATTCACGTCCTCGCCACCACCGGCTTCTGGAGCATCGGTTGAGGAGTCAAAAGCCCAACCTGTGTCATTTCGTTCCGCAAAATCTTCGCAGGTGTAGGAGACCAGTCTTGGTTGAGAATAGGCATCTAGTCGATCAAATAATTCTGGTTCGAGCACTTTAACGTTGTCTTCGGGGATGACTTCGGGAACCGGTATCACCAGTGCAAAAGTATCAAAATTGCCTTCGACGTCGTTTACGATGGTGAGTGTGGTGCTGTTGGTATCTCGAACCACTGCCAATTGAGAATAGGAATTGTAAAACTCAGAGCCTACACCACCAACATAGGTACCACAAAAAGCCTCGGCGGTGGGTAGGGCAAGGCTAGCCAATAACAATCCAAACATAGTCATTCTCCATTTGTATGTAGATTAGTATACTGCATTGGATATCGATCGTGAAGAAGTTTATTGGGGTAATTGATAGGTTGATACGGCAATGGTTTTGTTTTCAGAATTCTTGGTGTGTACAATTTTGTTGGGGGATTCTTGTAGGCGAACAAAGGCAACATGTTGGATGGGAATGTGGTTGGTGCTGTATAGGGTGGCTGTGATACCTTGTGTGTTGATGGAAAATCCAAAGCGAAGTGGATATGGAGTGCTGTTGCGAATTCGCAAATCCTTAAATCCGTAGACAATGGTGGCATCCGAACCCAACGGTGTGAAACGTGTATCTTCAGTGTAAATGTCGATGGAATGATTGTGGCGTTCTACAATGTCCAATTGGGCTGTTAATGCCACTTGATAAATTAGTCCCGACAGTTGACAGAGGCCACCACCTTCGACCTGCTCAAGCACACCATTGACCAAAGCCCTCGAACACTTAAAACCACGTTTGGCTGTGGGGTTCCCCACTGTCTTGGAAAAAGAAAAGACTTGGTTGGGTAAAATGAGTACCTGCTCTACCAAGCCAGACGCCACTGCTAGATTGTGTACCTTGTTGTCATAGGTTTTGGAGGGCATGATGCGTTGCGTAATTGATGTGCAGGAGATGGGTGTTGGCACTTGATTACTGACGGTGGCAAAAACTAGTCCCTTTCGGTGGTCGTGCAGCCAAGTTTTGGTTTGGGCAATGCGGCGTCGAAGGTCATAGGGCAGGTGTTTGCGATAGACCGCTCGCAGGATGGAGGTGATCATCTGTTCTCTCTGTTGGGGATGAGTTCCAAAATTTGATAAGATGAGAGTCTTTTGGGTGCCCATTTACCAAGCATCCTATCGATGGGTAACACAGTTTGTCGAAATCGGTTCGGAAGGCGATGGATCGGAAGGTAGAGTATGGGGTGAACAGACCGGATCGTCCAACCCAAACTTTCAAACACTGATAAATCGGGTGCAAAGTTACCGTGCCATCCGACACCTTTCTGCCGAAACTTTCGTCGAAACGCAGTGGGAACATCCACAATCCATCGACCGTTGTCGGTTAACAAACGGTGCATCTCGTTTGACCATGCAGTTAATATAGAGTGGTTTAGATGCATCAACAGATGAAAAGAGAAAATGATCTCTTGCGAGCAATCAGGTAGGGGGATTTTATCGCAAGAGGCTTCGATGAGTTCTTTGGTGGGGTGTTTTTGTTTGGCGACGTCGAGCATCTTTGGGCTTATATCAGTACCAACATCGGCAAGCCCTAGAAAACGACCGGTTCCACATCCCACTTCCAAGATGGAGCCTTTGGTCTGTTGAACCAAGCGTTTGAGTATAGGGCGCTCTAAGGAGTCAATGAATTGTCCATAGGAGTTACCGAAACGATCTTGATCATATTCTCCTGCCAACTCGTCATAATATTCTCGAATTCTATCGGTGATCATCAGACTCTCCTTTGATGATTGTAGATACATGATAAAATAAACGATAATAATGTTTATTACACAGACAAAAGTAGTTTATCTGATTCAATAGGTGTAAAACGTCTGTCGAATGGTATTTGATTTGGAGAGAAAAATGGGACTGTTACGGGTGTTGATTTGTTTATTTTGTCCACCATTAGCCGTTTTAGACAAAGGCTGTGGCTCGATATTGCTGGTGTGCGTGCTGACTGCTGCGGGATGGATTCCTGGAACCCTAGCGGCATTGATCATTTGCAATATGGACAAAGAATCATAAGTCTATTACTTGGCAGGCACAGGGTCTAGGTTTTCAGGGGGGTGTCCATTTTGATCGGTGCCACGTTGTTGCCACTTGGCGATGATGACGTACATTGTTGGTACCAACAATAAGGTAACCACTGAAGAGACCAACAGACCTCCCAAGGCTGTTTTACCCATCGGCCCCCACAATTGTTCTCCTTCACCTGTTGTGAGCGCCAAAGGAAGCATCCCACCAGCAGTCGTCAAAGAAGTGATGAGCACAGGACGTAAACGACGACCACCAGCTACTTTGATCGCTTGAATCAGTTCCATGCCCCGTTCACGAAGCAATTTGATGTAGTCGATCAACACAATCGCATTGTTCACCACTACTCCAATCAAAATGATCAATCCCAAAAAAGAGGTGACCGAAAGATTGGTTCCGCTGATTAAGAGTGCCAGGAAAGCACCGGTTGCCGCGAATGGAACCGAGAACATGATCACAAAGGGGTCGGTCCAAGATTCAAACTGGGCGACCATGACCAAATAGACCAAAATCAACCCCATTCCCATCAAGAGTCCCATATCGCCAAAACTTTCGCGTTGGTCCTTGATGGCTCCACCAATCGCCCAAGTGACACCATCGGGCAGATCGGTTTCAGCAAGCATCTTTTCCACTGCCGCGGCGGCATCTCCAAGTGCCACGCCAGATAGTTCGGTGGAAATGGTGAGCAGACGAGATTTGTTTTTGCGTTGAATTTGCAGGGGAGCCTCACCTTCTGATTGGGTGGCGACCGAGCCTAAGGTGGTAATCATGCCGTTTTGGGCGCGCAATGGTACTTGTTTCCAGGATTTTGGAGAAGAACGGTCTTCTTTGCGGAATTGCAATGAAACTTCATAGGTTTGATTGTCTTTACTCAATCGAGAAATCGGTGCTCCATTTAATGCCAATCGCAATTCCTGTCCTGCTTGTGCCATTGGGATTCCCATTTGCGTACTTTGGTTTTGCAACATGTTGATTTGTAATTCGGGCTGGGTCTCCAAGAGATCAGCGGCAATGTTAATTAAACCGGTAATCTGTCCCATCCCTTCTTGTACCTGCTTAGATGCTTGTTCGAGTTCATCCAAGTCATTGCCAAACAGTTCGACTACGATCGGCTTGGTGGCTCCAAGGGCACCTGCCCCAGACCCATCACGACTCATCTCCAAGTTGAGGACTTCTGGCGGACGAGGAACGGTCGCCAAAATATAGTCTCCAATTTCTTGGTCGCTGCGCTTACGATCGTTGGCACGGAGTAAACTGGCTCGAATACGTGCGATGTTGGCACCCTCTTTTTCGCCCATGCCCCCATTAGCAGAAGTTCCAACCCGTACCGAGACAAGGCGAACCTCTGGTTGTTGACGAAGTGCGTTGACATAAACATCCGCCACATCTAGGGTCTTTTCTTTACTGGTACCAACAGGAAGTTCAAGGGTGTAAGCCAATTGTCCTTGGTCATCTTTGGGTAAAAAGTCGGTTCCTAATAGTCCCAACAGTACAACGGTGACAATGGCAATTCCAACCGCCGAAATCAAAGTGAACCAAGGACGAGCAATCGATGCGGTAAGGGCGTTGACGTAACTTTTTTCCCACCATTTGAGTTCAACATCCTCTTCATTTTCAACCGCGTCACCAGAAGGTTTAATGAATCGAGCCGACAGGGTTGGCGTCGCGGTGAGGGCAACAAATAACGAGGCACAAATGGTTACGATCATCACCACTGCCAATTGCGCAAACATTTGTCCGACGATTCCTGAAATAAACATCATCGGTGCAAAAATGACCAAGGTCGTGGTGGTCGAA
>CAKZLX010000281.1 GCA_937127265.1 uncultured Pseudomonadota bacterium | reverse complement strand
GTGCTGATGTGTTTTTAGGTGTGCCTTTCAACATCGCTTCATATGCTTTATTGACGCTTATGGTGGCACAAGTTTGTGGTTACGAAGCTGGAGAATTTGTGCATTCTTTTGGAGATGTACACATCTATTCCAATCATTTTGATCAAGTCAACGAACAACTCAAAAGAACACCAAAGCCATTACCTGAAATGCGCTTGAATCCAGCAATTAAAAATATTTTTGATTTTACTTACGAAGATTTTGAGCTTATCAATTACGACCCTTATCCTTTAATTAAGGGTAAAGTGGCTATTTAACTTTCAGTGAATTAAGCACTACCACTAAACGATCAAGCTCTTCTAATTGATTGTAAAAGTGAAAAGAAACGCGAACTCCACTTCCCCTTAGAGCGCAATGAATTTTTTGCTTTTGAAGTTTTTCATACAATTCTTCACCTCCCTTTAGACTAAAAATGCTACTGTGAGATTTTCGTTCACCTACCCATGAATCAATAAAATCGTGTTCAATCAATCTGAGTTTTACTTCCTGAGACAATTGTTCCTTTTGCTCCATTAATGCCTTAAAGTCATTGCGGTTCAACTCTTCAATCGCAAAACGCAAACTCGAAGTCGCCAAAATATTAAAATGTCCGGTAAAAACTTGATCATATAATTGCTCTGGAGTTGCATTGGAAATCTTATAAAAATGCTTTGAGGTGAGCAAGACTCCATTTCCAAATCCAGCCATAAGCCATTTATAACCACTACCAACAACTACATCAAATGGAGCCTCAGAAAAATTAAAGGCATGAGCCCCTAGAAACTGTGTCCCATCTCCAATGATGGTGAGGTTATACGCTGCGAAATGTTGTTGGTTACACTTGGTTGACTGAGAGAATGCATATTTCCACCAGTGAACATTCGACCATTCTATATGTGGTAGGGAGTGCCCAAATAGTCGTTCTACTTCAGGGATAACCTGTACCAAAACGTCATCCGATGGCAACTTCCAATGGTTTTCTGTCCAGTCCCCATCCAAGACCAATGTCCAATGTCGTCCTTCTGTGCAAGAATTTTGTTTGGATAGGAGATGAATCAGGTTGTTCTTCACAAAGCCACCGTCCCACTGATTGAGTAGATTGATGGGAGCGTTAAACCGAAGCATAACCGAGCAGGCAGCAGTTTCGTTGACTTGGATAGCTTCAGAAACATCTGTCTGTACGGGTTCTGGTAATAATTCAAGCAGTTGGGTGTAGGGGGCTGAAACAATTAGTTGACTACAAGTCCATGCTGCTTCTTCGCTATACAGTGTCCAACCGTTATCGTTTGGCTCCAATTTGGTGATGCGTGTTTGCATGTGTACGGTGCTGTTTGCTGTCCAAGCTTGGCAAAAGCTGCTGGTTTCGGGAAAAAATCGAATACGCTTGGCTTCGTGTGCCGGTTGCCACGCTGTTCCATTCCAGTATCCGAAAGGCCCCAGTTCAGTAGCGTGAGGGGATTCTAACCATGGCTGCAAGATGGACTCAACCCGTTTGTCTCGAATGTGAAGGAACTGCAGTCCGTGCAAAAAACGACCGTGTTCTGAGCGCCTGTGACACAATCGGCCACCGAGTCCACGCGCCTTTTCAAACAGTCTTACAGTGTGCCCAGCCTCTGTCAATCTCTGAGCCATGAGACATCCTGAAACGCCGCCACCAATAATGCAGTAATCACTGTGTGATGTTGCCATAATCTCTCCAGTTGTCGACCACCAATACCCAGCGATGTTTCTCTTGCCAACCTTGTGCCACCTTTTCCATCTCTGAAAGCATGAGGAACCGTTCTTTTTCCATGGGGCTTTCCAGAACGGTTTGGGTATCGATGAGTTCACTCTCATCTGTGGTTAAGTATGGGGCGATCCACCAAGGGTGGGGTCGTATTTTCCATAGTGCCTCTGTATTCTCAAACCGTTCCGTGAAGGCTTCACGTCTGATCCAGTGCGCTTGCGGTTGTAAAGGGTCACATCCTTTTGGTCTAACAAAATCCATGTCATAGGGTGCTTGAAAGCGTCCCACGGAAATGACTCGTTTTTTGGTTGGAATGGGGATGCCCAGTTCATTCAGCAGGTCGTGGGTTTCAGGCTTGTCTGAAAGTAACAGTTGTCGTCCCACCATTTTGGAGAGTTTGCGTTCCATCGAATCCACGTGAGAAGGTCCCACAAAGTCAATCCAGTTCGTAGAGGAACATCGCTGCATGAAATACTTGATCGCCATCTCCCAGTGTTCAACCGTTCCGTCGGGTGTTTCAATGATGAAGTCCATTGAACCGATACACTGTTTTTCTCGAAAGACCTGTTGATCGTGCAGAAGGAGTTTGAACTGTGTTTGGTGGTCCAGAAAATAGAGAAACAAGTCTTCGGCATAAAGTCCCAGTTTGTACTGGCGAGGGGTGTTGACAAAGTCCAAGAGCTTGTGTGGGGATTCAATGGCCTCTTGTAAAATCCAATCCTTTGCCTGATGAAACCACGCCAAGAACTGACTGCTAGGTACAACGGAAAACTCATCGCAATCTGCCAGTAAACAAGGCGCATTGAGTAAATAGGCCAAGTCTCGATGTGCAGGGTGGGGCAGTGACCAATAATAGTCCCAGTCTAGTTTTTCGTATAGAGAAGACATATCTTATCGTAACGGAGAATGACAACTGGGTGTAAGACTTTCTCTGATTCATTCACCGAAGCGTTGTACTGTATAGTTAAGATGTCAGTTTAACCCGCCATTCGACACCATCAGCCGTATCCATGATCAAAATACCTTGAGCGTCCAATTCGTCACGAATCTGATCAGAGGTAGCCCAATCTTTGTTGGCACGAGCCTCTTTGCGGGCTTCCAATCTCCCTTCAATCAATGCAGCATCCAAGCCCAATCGACGCAGGCACTTTGATTTGACTTCGGCTTGGAACGCAGAGACATTGGCTCCTAGTAATCCGATTGCAGGTGCCATCGTACGCAGTCCTTCAAGAGCTTTGGCGACCACTGGACCACCACGTTTCTTGGCTTTCTTATGGCTGGCAAAGCGATTGATTGCCCGAGCTAGTTCGAAGGCAATACCAAGTACACCGGATGTGTTGAAATCTTCGTCCAAGAAATGAAGCATTTTTTCTTGGAAGGTGTTGCCTAAGGTGAGAACCGTTTGTGCATCGTCACCCAGTGACTTAGCGACATCCTCGGCTTTTTCTTGTCCACCCATGGACTCGGCGGACTCAATCGCCTCATAGAGCCGGGCTAGCATGGTGAGTGCTTCATTGAGAGCATCTCCAGACCACGGTAGGGGTGAACGGTAATGGTTTTGCAGTAAGTAGAGACGTACAGCCTCAGCAGGGTAGTCTTGGAGAGCGTCTTCAATGTTGATTACGTTTCCAAGCGATTTACCCATCTTCTGGCCACCTTTCATGGTCAGGAGTCCATTGTGCATCCAGTAGCGAGAGAACTTCTTGCCGGAGGAGGCTTCGGATTGGGCGATTTCATTTTCATGGTGTGGAAACACCAAATCCAATCCACCCCCGTGAATGTCGATTTCTTCACCCAAGCAACATTTGGACATCGCCGAGCACTCGATGTGCCAACCAGGACGACCAGCACCCCACGGAGAATCCCAAGATGGTTCGCCAGGCTTGACGGCTTTCCACAAGGCAAAGTCTGCGGGGTGTGCTTTGCCAGCGACGCTGTCTGCGGATTGTAAGGCGTCCACCTTTTGACCAGAAAGACCACCATAGGCTTTGAAGGAAGGCACGTTGAACCAAACTGATCCTTCGGCAGCGTAGGCATGTCCTTTGTCAATCAAGGTTTGAATCATATCGATGATGTTTTGGATTGAGGTTGAGACTCTGGGTTCGGCGTCAGGGGTAATCAGTCCCAAGGCATCAGCATCTCTACGGAAGTGTCGGATGTATTTCTCCGCCAGTTCCATCGGCTCCATGCCTTGTTCTGCGGCTCGTCTGATGATCTTATCGTCGACATCGGTGAAGTTGCGTACGAAATTGACATCCCAATCTCGAAAACGCAAGTACCGTACAAAAGCATCGAATACCACCATCGCACGGGCGTGACCAATGTGGGCGTTGTCATAGACGGTCATACCACACACGTAAAGGCGAACTTTCCCTTCTTCAATCGGGGTAAAGGTTTCAAGGGTTCGGTTGAAACTGTTGTAGAGTTTAAATGGTGCTGGCATGT
>CAKZLX010000280.1 GCA_937127265.1 uncultured Pseudomonadota bacterium | reverse complement strand
AATTCTCCTTGTCTTTTCAACAAGATCAACGGTAAACAACATGATGCCAACAATAGATTCAGCACCACACCCAGTGCGAATCCACTCCCACATAACCAAATCGTATCGACCAACGACATCGAAAAGGGCAGGTTCACCCCCAATTCTAAAAATTGCACCGCACCCAAGAACAAACCAAAGACCGATTGTAACGCCAAGTGTTTACCGACGACGCCACTTGGTGACCTAGGTGTCTCCATAGGTTCTCCACAAGACCACTAATATGAAGAACTGTAAGAGCATCGAAATACCCAACCCCAGACCAAACAACAATGAAACGCCTTCTTTCATGTAGCCTGCAATACCAAAGCCTAGCCATCCAAGTGCTAGTAGTCCCAACACCAACAACCCTTGACGACGCATCGCGGCTTGTTGGTCTTTCTTCTGCTCCACTTGCTGGACGGTCACTTGCAACCGTTGATAATCAACATCATCCATCAGTTGGCTCAAACTGATCGGCAGTCTTTTCAAAATACTGGAAAAAGCCAATAGATTTTGGGTACCCAAGTCAGTCCAATGCTCAGGTTCCCACCTTGCATTCACCAATTTCTTGACGTATGGTTGTGCGACTTTTAAGGGATCAACCTCTGGCAGCAACGATTTGGCTAAGCCTTCCGTGGTTAGAACCGCCTTAAAGAACATGGTGAATGCGGTTGGTGCATAGACCTTGTGTCGCAAAGCGTTGTTGGTCAAATCCAACAAAAAAGCCCCAATGTCCATATCGGCAAAAGAATCACCAGACCAGTGCTTTTCGGCAACTCGTACCGCGTCTCTTTCAAAAGCGATATAGTCGATTCGCTCTTTTTTGATGGATATCTCAAAAAATATTTTGGCGATCAGTTTGTTATCCCCACGATGCAAAGCATAGATCAAGGTTGCCAACTGCTCTTTCATCTCTCGGGAGAGATATCCAACCATCCCACAATCGATCACTCCGATACTTTGATCGGGCAATACCAAAACATTTCCGGGATGTAAGTCACCATGAAAGAAACCATGATCAAACAACATTGTATAGGCCAAGGATAAATAGCGCTCTCCAATTAGTTCCATATCATAGCCTTTCTCTCTGGCCTTGCGAATGGGAAAACCTTCCAGAAATTCCATACACAGAACACGCTTACTGGACAATTCTTCAATTTCGTCTGGAAAACGAATTCCTTCCATGTGGTAGAAACTTTTATTAAACCGTTGGAGATTCTTTAATTCCTGCACAAAATCCAACTCGGCTGAGAGCGCCTTTTCAAACTCTAAGAACATACCTCTGGGGTCAAACAATTCCATCTCTGGAAACTCATGCAGAAAACGCTCCAACAAAAAACGCAAAATGTGTAAATCAGACTCAATAATCGCATCAATCTTCGGACGACGAATCTTAAAGACAACTTGACGTCCATCCATCAAGACCCCTCTGTGCACCTGAGCAATCGAAGCCGTAGCCAAAGGATTCTCTTCAATAGACTGCACCAAAGAATCCCACTGTTCTCCCAAGTCTTCTTGGACAGTGCTTTGTAAACTAGCAAAGGATAAGGGTTCCACATCGTCTTGCAACTGTTGTAAAGCCACCAAATACTCTTGGGGCAACAAGTCTGGTCGTGTCGATAAAATTTGACCAAATTTAATAAAGGTTGGGCCCAATTCTTGTAGCGCCTGCACCAGACGTTGTGGCGTTCCTTTGAATTCAGTGTCTGTTTGCACACCTGGCACATCGACACCAGACACCAACACTCCCAAACCATGCTTTGCCAACACAACGGCAACCTCACGGAATCGATTGGCATCGCGAACCGTTTCGGATAATGACCCGACAGTTTTGACAAATGGGCGAACGAATTTCATGACGGTTAGTAACTTATTTGGTCAAGGTGAACAATGTCTGTCCCAAGTCTCGTAAAGGTACTTGTTTATAGCAAATGCCTGCTTGAACAGCGGTCCGAGCCATTCCCCACACCGATGATGATGCTTCGTCTTGACAAATGATCTTGGCACCCGCTTGTTTTAATTCAATGCCACCAACAGTCCCATCAGAACCCATTCCGGTAAGGATAGCTGCCACCAGACGATGACCCTTAATCTTTGCAGCAGATAAAAACAACGGATCGGCAGCGGGACGTAAGGCGTGAACAGGCGGG
>CAKZLX010000279.1 GCA_937127265.1 uncultured Pseudomonadota bacterium | reverse complement strand
AATGTCTTTTCCACTGGGGCAGTCCCAATCTACTGTGGCCAGTGGAGCAGCAACGTAAAAAGGAATCCCATTCGCATAGGCGGCAAGCGCAGAAGTATAGGTACCAATTTTGTTGGCCACATCTCCATTGGCGGCAATCCGATCAGAACCGACGATCACCATGTCAATTTCACCGTGTGCCATGAAAAATCCAGTAGCGTTATCGGCAATTACGGCGTGGTCTACTCCTTCTCCAGCCAATTCCCAAGCGGTTAGTCGAGCACCTTGTCCGCGAGGCTTGGTTTCATCGACAAACACAAAGGGATTTTTGCCTTGTCGATGGGCAACGTATATTGGAGAGATCGCCGAACCCCAATCGACAAAAGCCAGCCATCCAGCGTTGCAATGGGTGGATACTCGCATTCCTTCGGTAATCTTCTCCGCACCGTGGACTCCAATTTGGCGACAGGCTTCAGCATCTTCATCGGCCACACCTTGAGCGGCAGTGAGGGCGGCTTGCCGAGCATTTTCGACAGTGTCTGAGCCGTGCATAGCCGTATAAACCTTATTGAGACCGTAGAACAAGTTTTGGGCAGTGGGACGGGTATTGGCAAGACGATGTTTGGCGGCATCAATCTCCTTCCAAAAATCTTCAGCCGAAGCCAATTGGGCGGCTTGTGCCAATCCAAAGGCACCGGTGGCTCCAATGGCACCAGCACCTCGAACCACCATCGTTTCAATGGCGACAGCCACCGATTCGGTGTCGTGGTGTTCTAATACTTCAAAGTGGTGAGGGAGTTTGGGTTGATTGATCAAGTAGACGATGTTGTCTTTCATCCAAACGGTACGATAATGTTTGCCTTGTACATTCATGGTTATTCCAATGTGAGTAAGGGGATTAAAAGGTGAAGCGCAACCAACCTTGATAGTGTTGTTTCCACCAATGTGAGAAGTTATTTTGTCTTTGGGCGATGTCAGTGGGGTGTTGACTGCGGAGATGTGCGTAAGGAGCGGCGTCAATCGTTTCTTTGCTTTGCCAGTCACATAAAGTGTAGGTCTGGTTTGTTGTATCCAAATGCAAAACGGTTTGGCTATCAAAGATCCAAGAACCGGTGTTGATGAGGGTACAGGGATTGTTTTGTAGGGGGGCAACTCCGGGAAGATGACTGTGTCCAAGAATCAACAATGGATGCTCAGGTACAAAGGTACCCTCGTCAATTTGTCGATGTAATTCCCCCCAAACCTGATTGGGATCGCCGATTTGGTTGGCGTAAGCTTGGCTGGTCATCTGCTCAATTTTAGCACCAAGACTGCTTTGCGTTCCCAATCGTTGACTAAGCCAGTGCAATTTGTGCAATAACCAAAAGAACAGTCTATTTTCCAAGGTCGGAAAGTTTTCCAGTGGAAAGCGAATCCAAGTACCCAACAGGCGTTCCACCAAATGATGAGCACTCTTGGCTTTGAGACTAGGGAGAGTGTCGCCTTGTAACCTAGGGTTAAACCGAAACCCTTGGGTGATAGTTGCCCAAACAGGTGCAGTAGGGTTTGTGGTTGTTTTCGGTTTGGTGGTTTGATTGTTCTCAATATCCTCTGGATTGTTCTCAATGGGTTCGACATCACCTGTTGAGCTTGTCTGGGGATCTGTGTCTGATCCTTGTTCGGGTTCTATAGGACCAGTTTGTTCTGATGTAGTTGGTGCTGGTATCGGATTGTTCTCTGTGACCACTTCATCGGGTTCTAGTAAAATTTCTACTGAAGAGGCAGTTTGTGCCCCTAAGAGTTCTTCGAAATAACTGAGATCAGTGTCTAATTCACTCCAAATGTAGATCAGTTTGCCTTCTCGTCCCAAGTCAGACAGTTCTCGAAAGACAATTGCATTGGCGGTGATTACCCGATCGATAGACCAGCCTTGTTGTAAGTCCATCAGATCTCCATTGATGACCAAGTATCCGTCTTTGGACCGAACCTCTTGAATCAGATTGCGCAACAGATCTCGTTTGGTCATCGAATCACCAAGACAAAAGGCATCTGATCTCGTTCCATCACCTAAATGTAAATCACTGATCACATAAACATGGTTGGAGTGTAGTCGAATCGTATGGTTTGGGTGTTGCATGAACTCACCGATTGAAAAAGAAGCCACAAAGGGTTATGAGGTCTCCATGAAAAATCAAAGACACATTCCCCAATTAACCTTTGAAGGATCTTTTCCGCAAACGCCAGTTTTGGACTCTTTTCCCGAAGTGGCATTTGTTGGGCGTTCCAACGTCGGAAAATCTTCGGCAATCAATACCTTGTTGGGTCGAAAAAAAGCCGCACGGGTATCTGGGCAACCAGGGCGTACTCAATTGATTAACTGCTTTCGACTGAACGAAAAAATACGTTTTGTTGATTTGCCGGGCTATGGATTTGCCAAAGTGCCACTGGTGGTCAAAAAGCAGTGGGGCAAAATGATCGAACAGTATTTGCTCAATCGGTCTGATTTAAAATTGGTGGTGATTTTGATTGATGTGCGACATTCGCTCCAAGAAATGGACATGCAAATGGTTGATGTGGTACGTCATTACAACATTCCCTTTGTTTTGGTGGCCACCAAAGCCGACAAATTGAAGCGCAATGCTCTTGCCAAACAAGTCAAAAAGTTAAAGGAAGGCTTTGCGGTCAAAGGCAGTCAATTTAAAGTCTTTTCCTCGCTCAGTGGGCAAGGATACGACGAGGTTTGGACAGGCATTGAGCAAGCCTGTGGGTGTACACTGTAATGGGTAGAAACAATAGAAAAAGACCCGACAGTTGGTCTCAGAGAGCCAAGGACGAAGGCTATGCCGCGCGCTCCGTCTATAAACTTGAAGAGATTGAACGCCGTTTCCAAGTCTTACGGAAAACCAAACGGGTCATCGATTTGGGATGTGCGCCTGGTTCATGGTCCCAATTTGTGCGTAAAAGACGCCCCAGTGTGAAACTGGTGGGCATTGATATTCAAAATCTGGATCAGTATCCGGGTACATTTTTGCACCAGTCTATCGTGGATACCAATCCGGAAGATTTTTTTGCTTTGCTTGGTGGCACCGCTGATCTGGTGATTTCCGATATGGCACCCAATACTTCGGGCGATCGATTCACCGACCACATTCGTCAAGTCAAGTTGGCAGAAATGGCCCTCAATACCGCATTGGTGACCCTCAAACAAAATGGTGTATTCATTGCCAAGGTCTTTGACGGTGAAGATGCCCATCCTTTTGTTCTCAGTTTGTCCCAACACTTCTCCAAAGTGCGACGGGTCAAACCAGTAGCCGTTCGCAATGAATCGGTGGAGTTTTTCGTAGTTTGCATGGGGAAGAAACAAGCCGTACACTGG
>CAKZLX010000278.1 GCA_937127265.1 uncultured Pseudomonadota bacterium | reverse complement strand
ACCAAGCCAAACAGTCCAACTTGCCGGTTACCATGGTGACTGATGACAAGGATGTCTCTGGGCTCATCGCTGGAGAGACACCTCACTGTCAACAATGGCTCTATACCAAAAAGATGATGCTCGACACGCAGGGCGTTATTGAAAAGTTTGGTGTCCGTCCTGATCAAATGGTTGATTATTTGGCCTTGTTGGGTGATGCGTCAGATAATGTTCCCGGTGTACGAGGTGTGGGTAAAAAATCTGCTTCGCAACTCTTGGAACATTTCGGCAACATTGAGGAGATGTACAACCGTTTAGATGAAGTTACCACCTTAAAGATTCGGGGAAGCGCTTCTCTCAAAACCAAATTAGAGGCTGGTCAAGAACAAGCCATGTTGGCCAAGAGATTGATCACCTTACGTAAGGATGTACCGATAGAATCCTTTCAGTGGTCCGATTTGGACTTTCAAGGTCCCAGAGACGATGCCTATCCTTTCTTTTACGAATTGGGTTCTACCTATTTTCTCAATTGGTTGCATGAGTACATGGATAATTAAGTGGCGAAGTACCCCTTGTCGGAAGACCATTTAGATAGCCATTTTTTGAAGAAATGGGGGATGTGGTTCGATTGGGGTACATTGTGGATTGGTTCTATACTCTTGTTGTGGCAAGCGTGGCTTCAAGGACAATGGCCCGGTACGGGTGTTGATCTATATGGCACGGTATGGTTTTATGGTTGGATCTATCATTCGTTGACCCAATGGTTTGACCCATCGTTCACAGAGTGGTTCTTCTTTCCCAACGGTAAGGATATATTTGCCCATACTGGAAACAACTTTGTCGATGCGTATCTCTCTATTCCATTTCAGATGGTCTTCAAGGATTGGTATCCAGCGCCTTTTGTAACCTCGCTGCTGTTGATGAATGTGTGGTGTTTTCGCTGGTGGGTCGAGGAATTGGGCGCATTAAAATGGGTGCAATGTTGGATGGGGTGGTTGTGGTTGTTGAATCCTTTTTGTTTATCCGAATTGGCGATGGGGCGACCGACACAATTATTGTTGTTCCCTTCGATGGTAGCGTTGATTTTCTTCATGCGTTTGGAAGATGGTGACCGAAAAGCATGGTGGTGGTTGGGACTTTTTGTGGCTTTTCAAGGGTGGTGCTACTGGTTTTATGGTTTCTTTTTGGCAATGGTGATGGGGGGATTGCTTTTCCTCCGTATTATCAATGGTAAAAGTACACCTGTCTATCTATTTGATTTGTTAAAAGCGGGAATCCTCTGTGCTGTACTGATTGCACCTGCGGTGGGACCGATGTTGCAGACTGTTGACTCCAATGTTGGGTTGGGTACGGTGGATACATCATCTTTGTTGTCAATTCGTCAAACCATGGTTCCTTGGATTCGTGGTGTTCAACTGTTTGAGCCGATTGGTCATCCGATGTTTTTCTCTTGGCTCTACGGTAGTATGCTACTCGGAGTGTTGTGGTCGATTCGAAAAGGTGGTCGCTGGCTGGTAGTTGCCTTGGGGATGTCGGTGGTGGCTTTGGGACCATTTCAAACGATTGGAGATACTGAACTTTTAAATTATCCCTATTTATTTTTGGTGAAGTTGATTCCTTTCTTTGAACGTCTGTGGTTTCCTTATCGCGCTATTGGTTTTGTGATGATGCTAGTCTTGGTGCAACTGGCATTGTTGGCTAAAGAATGGAGAGGCTCTTTGAGAATAAAGGGAATGCTGGTGGGCGGTAGTGTTATGCTGGGTGGATGGGATTTATACAGGGTGGGTAGTTTACCTTTGGTTCATACCGAAATGCCCAAGAGTTCCGTTTCAGATTGCATCGATGCCCCTACGATTCAATTGCCCATTGGTTTTGTGCATCCGACCATGGTTTGGCAAGTGGAGCATCAACAACCATATTTTGGGGGAATGGGAGAGAATGGGTTGCTATTTTTACCGCAAGGTTACAAAGCCCGCTTGCAAAATCCTTGGGTCCAATTCCTCCGTTCAGCATCATTATGGCGCGAAACTACCAAACGCTATTCACCATTTGATAAACAGCGTATTTTGGACCTAGGATTCCGGTATGTATTGTGGGACCGCAGTATGACCGAGCAAGAACGCCTTAGATATAGCAAAGAAGAAGGGCGACCCACTGAGATTTTTTTGATGCAACAAACTTTGATTGAACATCTTGGTTATCCAGTATGCCACGATGGAGCATGGTTACTATTTGATATTCAATCTCCTCTAGATACTCTTGAGCAACCGTTGGATGGCTGGGATTGGCAACCGCCCACTTTGTCCAATTATGAGATTCGATTGCGTGAAATGGGTCGGGTTCCAAAACAATAATGTGGTGTGGCAAAGTCAAGATATAGCGTTACATTGTGAACAATCTACTCACCCATCACCCATGAGGTCTTTTTATGGAAGAATATTTGGAAGAAATGGCAGATGATTTTGCCAAGTGTGTCTCTGCATTTGAAAATCAATTAACTTCGGTGCGAACAGGTCGTGCAAGCCCCGTATTGTTAGAAGGGGTTCAGGTCCACATCAGCACCTATGGTACCAATATGCCAATCAAACAAGTAGCCTCCATCACTGCTCCCGATGCAAGAATGTTGGTGGTGAACCCATGGGATAAAACAACAATGAGCGACATTGAACGTGGGATTCGTTCGGCTGGTTTGGGTTTGAACCCCAGTAACGATGGAAACATCATCCGGGTTCCCATTCCACCCCTCACTGGAGAACGTCGACAAGAATTGACTCGAAAAGTACGTCAAATGGCAGAAGATGCTCGAATACGTGCGCGTGGGGTGCGTCGTGATTACAACAACTTGATCAAAGAAGCTGAAAATGACAAAGAGATTTCCGAAGATGATTCACGCGGATATCAAAAGCAAGTCCAAGATGCGACCAATGCTTGTATCAAACAGATTGATGAGGTTTGTAAAGTCAAAGAAGCGGAACTGATGGAAGTGTAATGACCAACACAAACAAGGATAGAGAGACTGTCCCCGAACACATTGCCATCATTATGGATGGAAATGGTCGTTGGGCAACAGCGCAAGGATTGGAGCGTACTGCAGGGCATGAACAAGGTGCCTTGCGTGTACGTGAGATTACTCGTGCCTGTCGTCGCAAAGGGGTCAAGGTCCTCACCTTGTACAGCTTTTCCACCGAGAACTGGAAGCGTCCAACCACCGAAATTAGTGTGTTGTGGGATATCTTAAAGCGCTATCTTCAAATTGAACGCGAAGAAATGCTGCAAAACGGCATTCGGCTCAATGCCATTGGTCAAGTGGATCGATTGCCGATGATGGTTCGTTTGCCACTCAAATCCTTGATGCGTGAAACCCAGCACAATAATGGAATGGTGTTGAATTTGGCACTGTCCTATGGCTCACGTACCGAGATTGTGGATGCTGTCCGTCAGTTGTGTCAAGATGTAGCCAATCGAAAAATCACCGCGGATGATATCACCGAAGAGTTATTTTCCAACCAATTGACCACTGCCGGAATGCCAGACCCTGAGTTAATCATTCGAACATCTGGTGAAATGCGATTGTCCAATTTCTTGTTGTGGCAAGCCGCCTATGCAGAATTGGTGGTGTTGGATATTCCATGGCCGGAGTTTACCGAAATCCACTTGGAACAATGCATTGCCGAGTTTCATGGACGCCAACGTCGTTTCGGTAAAACTGGTCAACAGGTTGTATCCGATGGGTCGAGGCAATAATCATTCGTCATAGACTTGTTGGGAATGTCTGTTTCTCATTATCCTTAAAAGCATAGGACAGTTGCAAAAGGGGCAAAAGAATATGAAAGAGAGATTAATTGCAGCGATTGCTGCCTTGGCGATTGTTTTGCCAACCCTCATCTATGGTGGAACCATTGGTTTTTTCATTTTGGGTTTGGTCATTGTTGGTATCGGTAGCGGTGAACTGTGGAATATGTTTTCCAATCACAATGCCTTTCCATCATACCTGAAGTGGGTTTTGACCTTGGTTTATGTGGCTGTTTTTGTAGCCTTGTTTTATTGGCAGGCTGGTTTGGTTCCGATTTTGATTGTGGCCTTGTTTGTCTTGTGGATGACAGGGTTGTTTGCTGTTCCTGACAATGACTTGGGCATGAAGTGGGCGTCCTACAGTACCTTTGGCTTGATGTATTTGCCATTTTTGCTCAGTACATTTGTCCAAGTGCGAGCAATAGAGACCTACGGATTACAGTGGTTGTTTTTGACTTTGGTTCTCACTTGGTCGGCAGATTCCGGTGCTTACTTTGCTGGTCGAGCGTTTGGTAAACACAAATTGTTTGAACGTGTATCTCCCAAGAAAACCATCGAAGGTGTTGTTGGTGGTGTCTTGTTAGCGATGTTGGTGGGCGTATTGTTTTGTGGACAATGGTTACCAATGGTACCAATCTGGCTGGCTGGTCTTGTCGGAATGATTTGGGCGTTGCTCAGCGTTGTGGGGGACTTGGTCGAGTCGATGATGAAACGGGCCTTTGGGGTCAAGGATTCTGGCAACATCATGCCTGGTCACGGTGGGGCGATTGACCGGTTGGATTCATTACTGTTTACCTTTCCGGCGACTTGGCTATTGGTACAATATGGCTTGCCACTGTTGTAAGAATATCCAGGTGGGGTTCAATTGTATCCTGACTGTTTTGGTTTAATAAGCAATGCCACTTCCAGACCATTGATTTGAGAAGTATCCCCAGCCATAGGTTGTGCTATAAGCGTAATAGTTGTGGTGTCCAACGGTGTAACTAAAGCTTGTTCCATCAAAATATACCGCATCGATATCTTGATAAGAAATGTTGTTGTTGATAGCAAAGGGTACCCAGACGCCATTTTCATAGAGTAAGAGTGCCTGTTCGCCAGTACTGTTGTAGTTGTTGACGAAACCATAAGGGACAACCATGGTGGCGGTTAAAGCAGAGCAGTTTGACGTATAGGTGGAGTTGAAACTCATTGAAATGGTCATGTCAAAGACGTAATCACAGGTGGGACAGGATACGGTGGATGGAACGCCTGATACATTGAATTGCATGTCGCAGTCGTACATCCCGGGGTACAATCCAGCCAAAGCCAATTGGTAACTTTCTGTGCCAAAATAGTTTAACGAGCCACCGGTCGTGGCATCGGAACCATCGCAGTCTTGGTCAATTCCGTCATTGGGAATGTCATAAGCACCTGGATAAATGGACGCATCAAGATCATTACAATCTACCGAACTGTCAAAACCATCGCTATCTAAATCCAATGTCCAAGTGGCATCGGAACCATCACAGTCTTGGTCAATTCCATCATTGGGAATATCGTAAGCACCAGGATAAATTGTGGCGTCAT
>CAKZLX010000277.1 GCA_937127265.1 uncultured Pseudomonadota bacterium | reverse complement strand
CATCGTTGGATGCAAGGTAATGATATCAATGCGCATTGACCTTCTCTCCTTGGTCTTGCTACAGTTTGTGACGATGCCCAGCAGCAAACTGGCAAAACATTATTCTTGATACGTTCGAATGATCATCCGTTCGAGATTGGTATCCAAAACATGTTCTTTGGTAAAGGGCACGTATATGACATCTTTGGAATTCAGTAGCCGAACTGTAAACACATCGACTACACCTTGGGTAATTTCAATCAAGGTACCTACATGGTTACCTTCTTGGTCTTCCACCTGTAACCCCAGTAACTGATGATGATAAAACTCATCTGCATCCAAAGCGGGTAGGTCTTGCTCTTTTAACAACAGTTCAGTATCCATCCATGAACGAACATCAGCTTCCGTAGACAAGAGTACGCCGCTGACTTTCATCTTGCCGACCACTTTTTTTCCAGCACCTTTTCGCAATGAGATTTCAATCGGATCAGAGACTTGCTTGTTTCGCCAAGGATACACCGTCAACCAACGACCAAACAAATCGGTTTTGCGATTGTAGAGGAAGAATTTAGCCTCTCCTCTAAAACCAAAAACTCCAGACACGCTACCCAATCGAATGTAGCCTGCTGGAGTTTGTTTGTGAAAATCTAAAGAAGAATTTTGCATCAATACCTATGATAGTTCAAGTATAGATTTAAGCGGCAACTTCTAAGAGATCCAAAGACATTTTGCGTTCTTTGCTAGTGACAGATACCAATCTTTGCAATGATTGAAACAATGACTCAGTACCTTCAGTACCTTGGTCGCCATTCAAATAGACAAAGTCCTCAGCGTGAACTGACACCTCAACAATCACAACAGATTTACCTTCAATCACATTGACACTGTAATCACCAGCATGTGATAACAAAGGCACAAGCAAATGGTCAAGTGCTGCGTGGGTACGATCAATCTCAGTCATTTGCAGAACCTGCCTCAGCCTCAAATTGTTTCATCAACTTGACAACGCGCTCTGAAGGTTGAGCACCTTTAGATTGCCATGCTTTGATAGCATCCATTTTCAAATCGATTGTTGAGGGTGAAGTCATTGGGTTGTAAGTACCCAAGATCTCAATGAAACGACCATCACGTGGGGCACGTGAATCTGCTGCTACAACACGATAAAAAGGACGTCTTTTACGACCCAAACGGGCCAAACGAATACGAACCATTCGAAACTCCAAAAATAAACGAAATTAGATATATATTTTACCCCAGTAAACTATCCGATTGACCACAACCCGTCAAATCAAAACCGTAGATAGGTTTTAGAGAGGTAGATTGCTATGCTTCTTATCGGGATTGCGATCGCGTTTGTTATTGAGAGAAGCAAAAGCATTACTGAGTACTTTACGGGTTTCACGTGGAAAGATAACTGCGTCAACGTAGCCAAGGTCTGCCGCCAAATATGGAGAAAGAAACTGGTCTTGATACTCTTGCAATCGTTGTTGACGTAGCTCCGCAGGGTTATCAGCATTAGCAAGTTCTTTGCGGTAGATAATATTGACGGCTCCTTCTCCACCCATCACAGCGATCTCGGCGGTCGGCCAGGCAAAATTAAAGTCGGCACGAATATGCTTAGAGTTCATCACACAATAGGCACCACCATAGGCCTTACGGGTAATCAATGTCACTTTGGGCACAGTAGCTTCGGCAAATGCAAAGAGCAGTTTGGCACCATGTCGAATGATACCGCCATGTTCTTGGTCCTTTCCGGGCAAGAAACCAGGAACATCCTCAATCACCCACAATGGAATATTGAACGCGTCACAAAAACGCACAAATCGAGCACCTTTCACAGAAGCATTGATATCGAGTACTCCAGCATTAAACATCGGCTGATTGGCGACAACACCAACTGAGCGACCATCTATCCGAAGAAATCCAATCACAATATTTTGGGCATACTCTTGCTGCACTTCCAAGAAGTATCCATCATCAGCAACCGAAGTGATCACATCTTTGACATCGTAAGGTTGATTGGCGGAATCAGGAACCAGTGTATCTAAGTCTTCACAGACTCTATCTGCGGCATCTGTTGTGGCGATGACAGGTGTCTCTTCCAGATTGTTTTGCGGCACAAAGGTCATCAGTTCACGCATCAAAGCCAAGGCAGCAGCATCATCAGGCACTGAAAAATGTGCTACACCGGACAAAGCGTTGTGGGTATCGGCACCACCCAGTTCCTCTTTGGTCACATCCTCATTGGTGACCGTTTTGATGACTTCAGGTCCAGTGATGAACATGTAGGATGTTTTTTGGACCATGATAATGAAGTCAGTGAGTGCCGGAGAGTAGACTGCACCACCAGCACAGGGACCCATAATCAAGGAAAACTGAGGAACCAATCCAGAAGAAGTCACGTTGCGCAAAAAGATGTCTGCATATCCCCCCAAGGAAGCAACCCCTTCTTGAATACGAGCCCCACCAGAATCATTCAACCCAATGATCGGAGCACCATTTCGGGCAGCCATATCCATGACCTTGCAGACTTTTTGGGCGTGTACTTTTGATAGAGAACCACCAACAACGGTAAAGTCATGGGCAAAAACATACACCAAACGACCATCGATTGTCCCAAACCCAGTGACTACAGAATCGCCCAATGGGCGCTTTTGCTCCATCCCAAAATCATGACAATCGTGGCGGCGAAACCGATCCAACTCTTGAAAAGAACCGGCATCCAACAGTTGATCGATCCGTTCACGCGCGGTCAGTTTCCCTGCATCTTGGTGTTTTTGAATTGCCTTGGGGTTGCCATTCAACACCGTGTCATTGCGTTCAGTTAAACCAGCAAATTTTTCGTCTCTGTTCATCGGATACCTCGTGAATGTAACAAATGGTAGTTTAGTCCTTGTGATGTAGCCTAGATTGGAACAATTTTCAACCCATTGGTACCAACACAAAAACGATGATATCAACGATTGTGCAATTTGTTTTACCAGAGCCTTCCGATCGACTAAAATAACGAAAGCGATGCACTAGACACCGCTTTCAACCTTTAACAATACACCCGGAGGGATTCGAACCCCCAACCCTCGGATCCGAAGTCCGATGCTCTATCCGATTGAGCCACGGGTGCGTGTTTGTCATATTTAAACGATTGAAGTACAATTGTCAAATCAAAGGATTCAATAAAACCGTATAAGAATTGAGGTTCCATATGACAAAATTTTTCTCGATGATCTGGTTATTTGGTTGTACCCCCGCTCCTCAAACAATCGACATACAAATTAATGGGGCCACCATCTACACTGTCAACGGCCCTCAACAACGCACATTATACATTCACCAAGGTCGATTCATCAATACAAAAAACGAACCCATTGAGGCAAGGCAGATCTTTGACTGGTCCGGGAAACATTTGATGGCTGGTCTGCACGATGGACATACGCATTTACTGGCTGGATCATTTGTTTTTGATAAACTGTTGTTGGTGGGCGTATCGAGCATGTCAAGCATTCTGGCCAATGTCCAAAATTATGTCAATA
>CAKZLX010000276.1 GCA_937127265.1 uncultured Pseudomonadota bacterium | reverse complement strand
AACATCACCCACAATAATCTGGTCGATGGTGTATGGATAGCCCGCTCTGATTGCCGCCCAACGTGCATCTTGGAGTCGAATCGGACGATGATCTACTTTTAAAGCGACTTCAGCGGCAGCACCGGACAAGGCTTCGCTCCACGATAAATCCCCTACAACTTTGGCCACCAAAAAATCTTTGGGTTGGTCATTTTGTACAGTGTACCACGGTGCCTGTGGTGCAGGAATTTGTGGTATAGAAGGCAATGGTGAAGAAACTTCCTTCTTAGGCTGACACGCCAATAACCAAAGCCAAATCATTTGTTTTCAGATGCCTCAGATTGTAATGCCCGCACAGCATTCAGCTTCTTCTGGTAACGGGACTGTACCAAGTCAACCAACACCAATACCACCAAAGAAAAATAAAATGTCGCCTTAGACATCGGTTCGAGATGGTATCCAAATAGGGTCATGTGTGATTCATGTCCTGCCTCTCCAATCAGCACAACACCCACAATCAACAGAATAAACATCCCCAACACTTCATACTGTCTATTTTTGGCCAAAAATGTGGAGACAGCATCGGCCAAATACAACATCCCCAATCCAGAAATCACGATAGCGATTGCCAACACCACAACAACATCAGTCATGGCTAGGGCTGATAAACTAGAATCGAAACTGAAAACCAAATTCATGAGCACAATTTTGAAAATAACCGTCGTTGCGCTGGCTTTGGTTCCTTCTTGAATACCTTGTTCTAAATCGTGAAGACTCAACATATGAGAGATTTCTTTCACCGCAGTGTACATCAAAAAACCACCACCGAACAAAAAGACCAAAGTTTTAAAGGTCATGTCCACGTGCAAGATGGAATTGTCGATTTTCATAAAAGGAGCGCTCAAAGCACTCAGCAACTGAATAATCAAAAACAACAACACAATCCTCAGGATGATTGCAATTAGAATCCCTTTTTTACGGACACCGACCTGTTCTTCTTCTGGGGCACGTTTGGATTCTAAGGATATATACAGCAGGTTATCAAAGCCCAATACCGCCTGTAGAAATATTAATACACCAAGGTTCAAGACATTTTCAATACTCAACAAATCCATCTTACTTTCCCAACTATCGTAAAAATTATGATTGACCCTGTTCTTTTATGCAACCAAGTAGCGCATTGCAACGTGTAAACCCGAATAAAAAGCCAATGAAAACAGGAGTGTGATAAATACTGACACCATGCTCACCAAAGCAATCTCTGCAAACAACAGGTTCCGCAGCACTTGTTTAGAGCCACCAATTCGACGAATCAAGGTCATTTCCTCGGCCCGAAGTTGTAAAGACAAGTGCAAAACTAGTCCGTAAAAACTACCAGTGGAAAGAATTAGCATTGCATAATATAGGTACAACCCTTGTTGCAGTTTCAACACAATCCCCAAAATATCGTCAATCACCTCCACAGGCTGAACGGCTTGCAAGACCTCAGACAGAGCCATACGACCCAACAATAAGTCTTGTTCTTGTTGGTTTGTCGGAAATAAGGCCACCGAACTGAGAGGCATATCACCTTCTGAACCGTGTAAATGGAAGCCATCTCTATTCTGATCTGTCAATTCGGTAAACATGAAAATGGCCGCCGTAGCCTCAAGATTTTCACTATCCGATTGTCCATTCAAGGCGTTGCTGGCATTCACTTCATCGTGACCATGCAGCAACCCGTCCAATGCCCAAACCGTTTTCAAGTCTGCAAAGACAACATTGTCATCAGCGGTTCCCGCTGGTTCTAAAATCCCGACCACACTCAAGGTCATCGGATAAGAACCAGCGATGTTATACAAGTTTTGTAAGTCAGAACGGATGTTGTCACCGACTTGCAAATTAAAATCAATAGCAGATTGGGCACCGACTAGAACTTCACCCAACCCAATGAATAATCGTCCATCTTTTAAGGATAACGAACGGGCCTCAAGATAGTCGATGTTGGTACCAACGATCGGTGTTTGAGAGGCTGAATGAGCGATATACAAAGGCACACTGGTACCTTCATAAGTATCACTCATCTCTTGATAGACCCCCATATCAATCACGTCTTTGACTTTGCCTCGAAAATAGAGAGCGTTCATGGTCAGGGCAAATTCATTGCCTTTCTTTCCCACCAACACAGGGGTACTCTCCCCTCGTTCAACCAATTTTTCAGAGAGCACACTGACTGCAATCAGGGTATTGATCGGTAAAGATAAAGCGATCGCAGTACACACTACCAAAATCACGAATCGTAGTTTGGTCGACAACAAATACTGATAGGCGAGAAAAAATGCGTGTTTCATAAACTCCCCTCTAATCGCACCACTTGTTCAAAACGCTCTACAATCTGAGGTTCATGTGATACCACCAAGAGTCCTACGCCACTTTCTTGGACAATGTTGTCGAGTACATCCATCACAGCATGAGAACGCGCAATGTCCAATCCAGCGGTCGGTTCATCCGCTAAAATTAACTGGGGTTTGGTGATCAGTGCTCTGGCAATTGCCACCCTTTGTCGTTCCCCTTGTGACAACTCATGAGGTTTGCGGGAGGATTTTTGCTGCAGTCCCAATCCATCGAGTAATTGATGTGCATGATTGGTCACTTCTGTACCCAAGGTCAAGTGTGGGTTGATGCGGTAAGGTAGAATTACATTTTGTAAAGCCGTCAAATAAGGAACCAGTGGAAAAGATTGAAAAATATAACCAATGTTGGCAATTCGAAAGGCCTGACGTTCTGCCTCATTCAACCTGTTCAAGTCT
>CAKZLX010000275.1 GCA_937127265.1 uncultured Pseudomonadota bacterium | reverse complement strand
CCGTAGTTTCCAACCAACATATCCGTCATACCATCCTGGTCATAATCAGCGACAACCAGTGCATAACCACCACGACGAATCGCTTCCTTACGATCTTCAACGGGTAAGGCGGTAAGTCCTAAGTCAGCAGATATATCACGATAGGCAGGTGCACGGGTTGCACTGAGAACTTCCAGCGTAGAGGAGGTCATGCTGTTAACTTTCCAATCGCCAGCATCGTTACGGGTACATTCAAGCGTGATGTGTCCACGAATTTGTTGACGGTTTCCATCGGCAAGCGTTAGGCGAAGATCGGTCTCGACTGTGGCGATGGCACTGTTGCTTTCGGCACTAGCTTGTTCGATGTCAACCACTTTTAAAGAAATCGATTGCACGGTATCAATGTTGGCAAAGAAATCCGTGATGTGAGAGTCGCCACTAGCAGGTGTCCACGTGGCTTCGGTAATTCCTTGGGTCGTGCGGGTACTTTCTGCTGTTCCACTAGTCCAGTCCAAGGTGGCTGCTGAATCTGTAAACAAGTCGGCATAGAGGTCAGAATTCTGGTCGAGGAAAGAACGACGCCAGTCTTTTAAAACACCACTTTCCAACTGACTGACTGTTTTTTCAAGCGCATTGATGGTGGCAAAATCTTCTGAAGACTCAACCAACTGTTGCATTTCTTGATGGTAGTTTTCAGCCCATTGTTCGGGCGAGATCTCTTGGTTGGATTCTTGACTGGAATCTTCCGAAGAATTGGTACAGCCGAACAGAACAACCGATGTAATCAGTGATGCGAAAAGGGGGCGATGAAAATTTTGCATGTCAAAACCTCAAGGAAATGCGAAATGTAATAAAATGTATTCTTATCTATACTTTATCAGATTAATTGCTGTTGTTAAGGGAAATTTTGCGAAAAATATCGCCATGTTAAACTTGTAAAGCCACTTTATGGATGATTGGCTAGTCGAACCAGTCTAAATCCAATGCTATGATCTCGACGTGTGGCTTGTGCTTCAAAGCGACCACCACTGGTCAAATAGTAGGGAAAGAGTGTAAATGAACCACCCCGTCCAACTCGAGTATCGGATTGTTCTTGACAATGGTGCTCATATATGGTTTCGGGAAACGAACAGCCAAAGTCGTCATTGGTCCATTCCCAAACGTTACCATGTATATCGTATAAGCCAAAACCATTGGGTCGCAATTCGGCGACAGGGTGTGTTTCAGTAGTATAACAGAACCACGAAAAGTCAGATAAAACGGCAGTCTCACTTCCATCTAAAATGTTGACGTTTGTGCTACAGGCTTCGGCATCAGCCATGCCACCGGCTTGTTCTCCATGACCTGTCCAAAAATCACTGTTGGTACCAGAACGAGCCATATATTCCCATTCGATATCGGTTGGGAGACGATACCCAGGGCAGGCGTAGGGTGAGACTTTGTGTGTGCACTGTACAGAAGTGTCACTTTCATTTGCGCATTGATAGCATTTAGCCAAAGTGGTGTCGTAGGTTTGGTTGTGCCATTCGGTGAGTCGGTTGGCAAATGAAGCCGCCATATGCCAATTGACGTAATAGGCAGGGTGGTTGATTCCTTGTCCATAGGTGGGCGCAAATCCATCATCGGAAGAATAGTCCATTAATGAGGTGAACATTCCTTGGGTGACTTCGGTGGTCATGGCATAAAAACCCTGTCGGATACTGTACCTGCCCAAAGGGTCGTCTCCAGACTCAATATAGGCAAAGTCAACAGCGATATCATTGTGCAATTGTATACTGGCATCACAAGACCCATAAGTACAACAATCATCACAGGTTCCAAAATCCGGAGCGCAACCAAGCATCCAATAAAACAGCATATCATCTCCACAGTCCTTGATTGATTATAGAATAGTCAATTCTGTTTCTCGATACAAAGATGTAATATAGTGCTCAAATTTGGATAGACTATTGTGCGATATGCAAAATGTGGTTGGAAGTGCAGTACGTACACGATGTACTGGTTAGGATGTCCAGTTTGTTGTCATTGTTCCAGTATCCAAAGGAGACTTGTCCTCGATCGCTGAGGGGGCGAAGTGTTCGCAGATCATCTATCAGTTGACAAGGGGCTTGGTTGGGTTTCACCATCACAATGTTTTTTTCTGGGCCTTTGAGTAACCAGAGGATGCCTTCTGGTGAGTCCAGAACTTGTAAAATGCTCAAGTTGCTTAGATCTTGGCTGACTTGCGTTTTGAGTCCCAACATTCCCGTTTTCAGGATGTCTTGTTGATAGAGAACACCATCTTCAATCCAGTGAATACGAGGCTTGGATGGGTCGAGGTGAATGTCTTGTTCAAAGGTACCGAGAACTTTGTGCCATTCTAAGGGTTCTTCCATCACACCTGGTAAATCCAAAATTTCAAAGTCCAAACCTTTTTGGGCATTGCGCCGCCACATCAATCGTGATTTCCCTTCCTGCTGGCGTGTGAGGAATAAGAGATCGAGCCAACCGTCTTCGTCTAGGTCAGTGAGAATGCCTTTTTTGGGTGAAGGTTCTTGGAGCATTTCGTCACGACCATAGACTTCTAAGCCGCGGAAAGTGTTGTTGGGTAAGCCTTTGTGAATGGTGATGCGACTGTTATCTTGGTGTAATCCCACCATGTCGACCAGGCCATCTTTGTCGATGTCGCCAAATAGTGGCGGGGTAAAAATGCGTATGGTATCGGTTTCAATCGGTGTTAGATCTGATAAATTTGTAGATTCATTACCTTGGTAGAGACTGATTGATTTATCCATGAGGTTGGCAAAGACTGCATCGGTGAAACCATCGTTGTTGAAATCTCCCATCGACATGCTGAAACTCTCTCGAGGACCGAGTACCAGAGTGTGTTGGGTTCGTTCAATAAAGGTGCTGCATTTTTCAAACTGCCGTGGGGATTGGTCAATCGCAGTGTTGGTTTGGGCAGTTTGTTTGGTTTGGGTCGTGGTTGAATCTAGGTTGCTAGAAAAGGCTTGCTGGTAAATCAAAAAGCCAATGATGGTGACCAATAAGATGACGATGATGCCAAGCAGGCGAATGGTTGAGTCCGCTGACGATGTTGATGGTTGTGCTTTTGAATTGTCTGTTAAAGATGGTTGAAGACGATCGCGAATACTGGTGAGTTGCTCATTGTTATAGAGTTCTCTCAATGGAACTTCTCGTAATTCAATACCAAACAGCATTTTGTGATCTATTGGTTCAAGTAACGTCAGTCGTTCGAGCGCTTCTTGCATTTCTCGGGCAGATGCAAAACGTTGTTCAGGATTTCGTTGGCCAGCCTTGACGAGGATGTCAACCAAGTCAGGGGAGTATCTTTCTCGTAAATCAGCAATGACATCGGGGATGAATAAGTCTCCCAAGGTTCTTTTTTCTAGTAACCACACCATGGTCATAGCAACTGAATACAGGTCGCACCGATGGTCAATTCTTTTGGCATCAGCCCGTTGCTCTGGAGACATGAATTGGACAGAACCCATCAAGGCATTGGTCTTGGTGAAGGCTTCGGAAGCGTAGCCATTGTGGGCCAGTCCAAAATCTGCCACCTTTACAATTCCCGCTTCAGATATCAAAATGTTGTGTGGTTTTATATCTCTGTGCACGATTGATTTGTTGTGGGCATACTCCAGTCCTTTTAGAATTTCAATGGTCACGTGAACGACCAGAGACACTGGCATGACACCATTGCTTTGTACCCAACTTTCCAACGAACCCAAGCATTTTTCCATGACGATATAGCGGTTGAACTGGTCGGCGAACATGTCATGGACAGTGACGATGTTTGGATGGTTGAGACTACTCATCAATTTGGCTTCTTGTTTGAAGCGTTCAATGCCTGTATTGTCGAGGCTGTTCATTGACATCATCGGGTGAGTGCTGATTTGTTTGGCGAGTACTTTCATCGCCCGTTCACATTCTAAGGTATTGTCAAATGCACCCCAAACTGTAGCGATTCCACCGGCTCCTAATTGGGACAGAATGGTGTATCGACCATTTTGAAAACTGTTCTGAAATGTCATGGGATGCCGTATAAAATTGCTGTTCACTAACTATTAGAATCAGTCGTCATTCGCAAATTTACAGATTGTCTGTTTTTAATATTGTAATTTATTTAATTGTTTTAATTGTGAAAATATGAGAAATGAGTTGGTTCCAAGTGGATGAGATTGGATTTCAACGTACAATGTGGATAAACCATTTTATTGGAGGAAAGGATGTCAGGAATTCGGATCAATAAATACCTCAGTGAAGTCGGATATTGTTCTCGTCGAGAAGGGGATAAACTGGTTGGGTCTCGAAGGGTTCGAATCAATGGCATTCTCGCAGAAATGGGCAGTCGCGTGAATCCAGTGGATGAAGTGCAGGTTGATGGACGATTGATCTCCCCAAGTCATCAACCCCGAATCTACATTGTGTACAACAAACCAGTTGGCATCACGTGTACAACAGATTCTCGTGTGCAGGGAAATATCATTCAGGCCGTCAACCATCCTCAACGAGTGTTTCCCATTGGTCGTTTGGACAAACCCAGTCAAGGCTTGATTGTGTTGACCGATGATGGGGACATTGTGAATAAAATTTTGCGCGCCAGAAATCACCATGAAAAAGAATATGTCGTCAAAGTGGATAAACCAATCACGCCCAAGTTCTTAAAACGCATGCGTGCTGGTGTTCCAATTTTGGACACAGTGACGCGTCCTTGTACTGTCGAAAAGATGGATGCGCATACCTTTAGAATTATTCTAACGCAAGGTTTGAACAGGCAGATTAGAAGGATGTGTCAGTATCTGTCCTACAATGTGACCTTTCTCAAACGGGTTCGAATTATGAACCTTCATTTGGATGTTCCGATTGGAGAGTGGCGAGACTTAACCCCACAGGAACTGGAAACCTTAAATGCATTGCTGGTGGATTCTGAAAAGACGCACGATGCGAGCACAGCACCATCTAGTGATGATGTTAAAGAGACCAGAGTCAAGTCAGGAAGGTCTCGCCGCACATCTCGTTCTCAGAATGCACAAGCTCATCGCAAAAACAGTCGACGGAGAGGTCGAACTAAGCCAAATCGCTAAGGCGCAGAACTTTGATGACGCGTGATGGAATCGTCACAGCATTCTCTTGAATGCTCAGGAATGAAGCGCGCATCTCGTCCCAAGACGGGTTGATATCGTGTGTGTGGTGAATGGTTGCCCACGTTTCACCCTGTTCTACAAACGTTCCAGGTTGTTTGTGAATGACAATTCCCACCGCCGGATCGATGATGTCACCGACTGTGGCTCGACCTGCTTTCAATCG
>CAKZLX010000274.1 GCA_937127265.1 uncultured Pseudomonadota bacterium | reverse complement strand
CTTGGTTTGATTTTTGAGTCGTTTCGTTTCTTCTGTCAAAGCACTCCTGTCATTCGCCCTTTGGGAGAGCGCGTTTGCACTGTACTGGAGTTGTGTCATTGCGGAATCAAGAAACGCATCCGTCATGTCTGCCATCTTTTTAGCATACACTCGGTTAGACTCAAGGGTCGTATGGATGATGAGCTCTCGCTGCACCTGGTAAAGTGAATAGAAAGCGTTGAACAAGGTGACCACCGTAGCACTCGCCCCCAGTGACTTGGCATAGAAAGGCTGAATGGGAATGATGATACCAAAACCCAACAAGTCGAGGAAAATGGTGAGAAAGGCAACCACCAAAACCTTCTTCGAAGGTTTCTTGGGTGTTGTAGCAGTTTCCTCAAGAGTTTCAGCAGGTTCAGATGTCGGTTTTTCAGACATGGACATTCCTCAATTGATACAAATCAGACACTCTGTCATAACACAGAACCCCAATATGCCCACAAGACAGATTGAGGTTCAACAGGTGTGAATCGATAACCAGATTATTCAACCAAATCATTCACCGAAGTCGGCAACAATTTGTAGTTACCAAAGGTATAAGTGAATACACCAGTGATTTCAGAATAGGCAGTACCCACAGTTGGCTGATCAGCCCAGCAGTCTGGACACATTTGATCATCAATTCGCAAACAGCCACCCACCTCAAACTCGTTGTAGTCATCATCGGGTCCATCGGCATTTTGATTGGTGACCGATACATTCTCCACTTTCACATACATGTTTTCCAGGGGTTCTCCATCAGACACGGCAGCACAGATATCAGTGAGCAATACTGGCTCAATCGGGTCTTGAGAACCAGTGATGGTTACGGTGGTATTTTTGAGTTCGGCCAAAGAGTAATACTCCACATACTCACCCGAAACGGTCACCACAGTGCCATTTTCAGGGTATTGACAGTCGGCATCATCATAATCACCAAGACCATCTCCATCATCATCAACTTCGTTGTTACAGACCTCAGCCGTTCCAGCCACATTGACATATTCACCAGAACCATAGACCAACAGGGCTGAGTGGTCACCACCAGCAGGGTCTTGAACCGTGAATCCGTAGCCTTTTTGACCGGCAACAACAACCACGTCTTGCACTTCTACAATTGCCCCAGTGTTGGGATGATTGGGTGCATTGGGGTTTTGAATATCCATGATGGTAAATGGACAAGCAGCGCTAGGGTCAGCATCTTCTGGCTGACAGTCACAAGCATCGCCGATGCCATCGCCATCAGTGTCGGTTTGAGACGGATCGTGTAACCAGGGACAAACATCGAGGTCATTGGCAAATCCATCATCGTCAACATCATCAGGGGTATGGCTACATTCAGCCGAATTTGGAACCAAGGGACAGGTGTCACAAGCATCGCCCAATCCATCCATGTCGTAATCTTTTTGGAGAGGATTGTAAGCATCTGGACAAGTATCCACATCATCGAGTGCACCATCACCATCTCGGTCTTCATCGGTCACTTGAGAAATATCACAGTCCGCACGGGTTTCTTCACACATCCATAGACCAAACAACTCTTTGGCATACTGCAATTCTGGTGGCATGCTCTCAGCATCCAAGGCAGCCGTCAAAGAGGTCTCCAAGGCCTCATAACCATCTTCAGCAGCAATCTCACGCACACAGAACATTCGATCTTCACCACAAGCCGAAGCGGCTTCACACAAGGACTGATCAGAAACCAAAGCATCCATTAAAGCAGGTGTTCCATACAAAGCCTGTCCATTGACCACTGTGAGAATTACCGACTCAGGTTCAGCATCAATCAAGGGTTGGTATGGACGTTCAGAATAGGTAAATACGGCCAAATCAGCCATCATACCTGGTGCCAAAGCCCCTAGCACACCATCAAGACCAACCGCACGAGCTGCATCAGTGGTAGACATCTCCCATACGTCTTGGTCAATGAATTCATTGTTTCTCGCCACAAAGTACTCTTTGGCACAAAGGTTTTCGCGCACTGGATTGCTTGAGCCTGACCAGGTCCAATCGGGACCCAACGCCACCGGAATCCCCATACGACGAGCCACATCTGCTTGGGTAGTGGCGGCATACAAATCCAAGTTCGAACGTGGTGACCACAAAATTGTGGTTCCAGCAGCTCTCATACGGGCAAGATGTTCTACACTGGCATCGGTCGCGTGTACAAAGACCATACCCGGTCCAGCCATATCAATGTTGAACATGTGCTCAATTTCATCGCTGACGGAACCACCAATACCCTCCGCCACGTGGTTCATCACAGCACCCAATTCATCGGCGTCAAGTTTGCCATTAAAGTAAGCAGCATCCGATTCATCATAGTTAGAAACGCGTCCCGAAGAATACTTCAAATCATAACCATTGATGTAATGAGCGACTTCATCCTCATCAAGATTGCGAACAATCCCCGCTAAACAAGAGCCACCCGATGACCCCACTGCGGCAGTTCCACCACCAACCAGTGCTCGTAGTTCAGCCCAACGACCAATTTCGCACTTGTGTGAGTTTGAGATTCCGTCATAGGCTTCACGATAGTCATAGTATCCACCGTTGCTTTGCCAATGATAGCGATTTTCAAACAGTTGGTCATGCTGCCAAGGTTTCAAGACGTTGTACTGCATGTGATCGTGGGCATCAATCAATCCCGGAGAAATGACCCCCTCAGAACAAACCACCGTACTGGCAGATACATCACAAGAATCTCCAACACACTCGATTACACCAGTGTTTGGGTCCCACTGAACCACCCCAGCAATCGGTCCATCCAACGACAAAACAACGCCCGACAGTGCCACCAACCCGTCGGTGCCCTCTTGTGGCTCACAGTCTGGCAAGGCAGGTCCTTCAGTCCAAAAAGAATCTGGTGTTTCAATACCGGTATCGGGTACATCCACCGAGGTGTCTTCAGTGTCACTAGTATCTTCAGTGTCGGCAGTATCTGTTGTTTCAGTGTCCTCAACCAATCCAGTATCTTCAGGATCGGTTTTTCCATCACTACAAGCCAACGTCAGGGTGAGTGGCCATAAGTACATCGATAATTTGTTCATCTTCTCTCCTTACAGTATGCAGGTCATATAAAGTCAACACTGATCTAACCGATTCAAACTGTCCTGAACACAGCAACCACACCGATCACAGAGTCTGTACACAAATGTCACACGACAACCGACTGTCACCCTTTCAAGGATCGTAAAGCGATCATCATACTGCAATATCAATCAAGAAAGAGGAAATATACATCCTACATTCTGGTCTGAGAGTGACAGGTTGTTATTTATTCGTTATATTGAAATTGAAAACCATTATCAAAAACGAAGGCGGTGTAAATGACTGCACAATCTCTGGCTGAAATGACCGTTGGTACCTGTGCCACCATCGTAGAATTTGCACACAGTATCCCCGCAAAGACCAAACAACGCCTCGAAGATTTGGGTATCTCTCCGACTCGTTCGGTTCAAATCTTACGCCGAACTCCTTTTGGTGGTCCAATATCCGTTTCTGTTGGTGGCTTGGTTTTGGCCTTGGATGCCCAAATCGCCAAACATATCGTCGTCACCTCTGTCATTCTATGAACTGATACGTCATGTCCACAATTGCACTCATTGGAAAGCCCAATTGTGGGAAATCACTGCTGTTTAATCAACTGACCTCACTGGGACAAAAAGTTGCCAATTACCCTGGTGTCACCGTTGAAGTCTCCAAAGGACAATATGGCGAACACCAACTGATAGACTTCCCTGGCATTTATTCTTTGGAAGCCATCAGCGAAGACGAATCGGTAGCCATATCCAAATTTACCCAAGAAATTGACCAAGGCAATCTGGATGGAATCATCGTGGTACTCGATGGCACCAGACTGCAAGCCTCTTTGTTATTGGGACTTCAAGTGCTCCAACGCGCACCCACCACACCCATTCTATTTGCCATCAACTTTTTGGATACCCTCAACCAACACAACCTCACAATTGATGTCGATGGACTCTCCTCTGCCTTGGGACTCCAGTCCTGTTTGTTTTCAGCCAAAACAAAAGAAGGCATAGATGGTGTAACCAACTGGATTCCCAATCCCAACGGTTCCCGAAAGGACAATCTACCCGAAGACCTCTCTGCGTATGCCAAAGAATTAACCGAAACCTATTCGGGCAATGTCGAAAAGTTGCTCTCGCAACAAAACAAACTCGATGATATTTTCTTATCGGGGTTTGGTGGCAGTGTTGTGTTGCTGGTCACCTTATTGATGCTATTTCAATCAGTCTTTACTTGGTCGGGTCCCTTGATGGATGCTGTAGATTGGGGTGTGGTTTCACTAGGAGAGTGGATCACTGGCCTGATGAGCCAAGGCGCACTCCAATCCTTCGTCGGTGAAGCCATCTTTGGTGGTGTGGGTTCATTCTTGGTTTTTGTCCCCCAAATCTTCGTGCTCACCTTTTTGATTTCTTTGTTGGAAGACTCGGGGTATATGGCGAGGATGGCGGTGCTGTGTCATCGACCTTTGCAGTGGTTTGGCCTCTCTGGTAAAAGTGTTGTGCCCTTATTGTCCGGTCATGCCTGTGCGATTCCAGCCATTTATGCAGCCCGAACCATTGAATCACCTAAAAAACGATTACTGACCATGATGGTGGTCCCCCTTACTTCTTGTGCGGCACGTCTACCAGTGTATGGCCTGTTGGTTGCGGTCAGTATTCCCGACACTGTCCTGATGGGTGGCTTGTTTGGAATGCAAGGTCTAGCCTTCTTTTCCTTGTACGTGATGGGAATTTTGGGCTCACTTTTTGTGAGTACTCTGATTTCCAAGTTTGCACTCCAAGACAAAGATGACACCCCATTCATGTTGGAACTTCCTGCCTATCGCATACCGCAACTATCCATATTACTCAAACGAGCATGGCGTTCGGCTTGGCGATTTGTCACAGGTGCTGGGGGTATGATTTTCACCGTGAACGCTTTGTTGTGGATTCTCGGCTACTTTCCCAATGGTGCTGGTCATTTGGAGACCTCCTATCTCTCCATGATTGGGAAAACCTTGGAACCGATGTTTGCTCCACTGGGACTGGACTGGAAATTTACGGTGGCGATTTTGATGTCTTTTCTGGCCCGCGAAGTTTTTGTTGGCGCATTGGGAACCATGATGGGACTGGACGATGATGGCACCATGGAAGATAGTTTGGTGGACAAATTACAATCGAGTGATCTACCTCTTGGAACCTCAATTGGATTGTTGGTTTTTTATGTCTTTGCCATGCAGTGTGTTTCCACCTTGGCTGTTCTCAAACAAGAGTTGGGCAATCTCAAAACACCAGTGATGATTTTCATGGGGTACAATCTCTTGGCCTACCTATTGGCACTGGTGTGTGTGCTGGCGATTGGATAATCTAGTGTCCGACCTCCCCCAAGAAACGCACCGACTCGACCCCGAAGACGACCCCTTTCGAAGGCGGTTTCTCTTTGTGGTCAGCATCCTGATCGTATTGATCTCGATGGTGATCATGGAATGGTGGGCTGGCTATGGCATTGAATGTTCAACAGATTTGATCTGTGATTGCTATCCAAGGGGCATTCGATGTTGGTGGTTACAACATTGGTAAATCATCAGACCAACCCTAACTCTTTCTTGGGCTGTTCAATTACCCATTATTTTTCTGTACTGGGCGATAGGGATGTACCCAATTCAAATACGTGGCGATTTGACGGGTTTGAATCCATACTTTACCCCGCCCTGAAAAGCGACAGACCAAACCTTCGCCACCCAAGAACAAGGATTTCCAGTTGGTTCCAGGTCTGGCTCCCGGTAAAGTGGTCACTTGATAGTTCAAGGTCGATTCAAAGGCCACAATAAAGCCAGTATCTACATAAACTTCATCTTCCACATCCAATTCGATGATCGCACCATAAGAGTTGAAAAACAGATCTCCAGTGCCATGTGCCCGCAATAAAATCAATCCCTCACCCGAGAAGAATCCACGCATCCCTTGCCACTTGCTACTGACTTCTACCCCATCAGAATTGGCCAGATAAGCACCCCGTTGCAAATAGATATCGACTGAACCATCTAGGGCATAGTGCACAGCATCTCCCGGCTGTCCAGCGGCAAAGGTAATCTCGCCATCTCCACCTTGTGCGGTGTAAGAACTGATGATAAGGGACTCACCACCCAAACCACGAGAAATCGAGCCCATCAAACCACCTTTCAAAGAGGCTTTGAGTTCAATGTTGGGACTCATGGTCGCCATGGCTCCGGGTTCGGAGTGATATGTTTCACCCGATTTCATATTGACAGTGACCAAGGCAAAATCAGGTCGTTGTGTAATCGTAAATGACATGATGTACTCCTTAGGCTTGACGAGGCTTTAAAATTGGACCGAGGGCATAACCAAAACTCGATGGATTGTGAGATTGACAATAGACAATCCCCTTGCCTTGAAAACGACAGACCAAACCTTCGCCACCCAAAAATGAACCAATCCAAGAAGAGCCAGCCTTTTGGACGTTAAAATTCAAGGTATCTTCAAAAGCAACGATGTGACCAGTATCAACGATATAATCACCATCGACCTCCACAGGGTAAATCGCCCCAAAAGAGTTCATGAACAAATCCCCTGAACCAGAGCATTTGACCCAAAAAGCGCCCTCACCCGAGAAAAATGCCTTACCCAGACCTTGCCACGAGGCATCAATTTCAATGTCGGGATCAGAAGCCAACCATGACCCGCCTTGAACCACCAAGGTGGCATTGTCCAATCGATGATGAATCACATCCCCCATCATGGTGGGTCCCAAAATAATGTATTGCCCATCTGCATTGGCGGTAAAGTGATTAATAAAGAGGCTCTCACCAGCAAACAGACGCTTGAGTCCTTTCATGATACCACCACCACTCGAACCCTTCTTCTGGGTAGTGGTTTCCACAGTCATCCGTGTAGACATCGCCACCATGGCACCCACTTCGCATGTCAGGTGCTCTCCTTGATTGAGATGCACTTTCACCACAGAGGATGCTGGTCGGGCTAAAATTTCATACTGCATATCGTCTCCTCCTATCGCCACAAATGTCGATTGGTCCAAGTAGCCAACCCATCAATCGAACGGGATTGCAAATAGATGCGGCCAGGTCCAGAGACCCGACTCACCAATCCCTCTTTGCTAAAGAACGACGAGAAAATACCACCCGCCATACCAACCTTCATACCGACAGTTGGCTCATAGGCAACCAAATGGCCTGTATCCACCACAAATGGTCCATCGAGTTCTTTGACGAAAATACCACCGTAGGCACCAAACCAAACGCGCCCTGTGCCCGACACTTTTAAACGAAACAGTCCCTCACCACCAATCCAAGAGGCAAATCCAGCCCAACTCACACCGAGTCGAACTCCTGGATCGCTGGCCAAATAGGCTCCGGGTTGTAAAAACAAACTGGTTCCATTCAATTCCATACACTCAATGTCACCAGGAAATGGTTGGGTGAGAATCAGTTCACTCGATTCTTTGGCGACAAACTCATTAACAAACAAGGTCTCTCCACCAAACAGCCTGCGTAACACGGCGCCCACAAATCCACCATTCCAACGTGTATTCATCACGATTGAAGTGCTCATCGACGCCATAGCATCGGACTCGGCGATTATCTTGTCACCCGCCTGCATCTTGACCTGTATATTGGCAAATGCCGGTCGGTTTCTTGTGATTACTTCCATAAGGTCTCCTTTCAATATTGATGGGTATACTCTATCGAAACCGTGGTCTACCTTGCAATAGTTATTCTTCAATTAGTACAACTTTAATCATCATTGTTGGAGATTACTTGAATTCTGTCACCTGTGTCTGAACGTAATGTAGCCATCTTGCCGGATGAGAGTGTTCCCCTAAATGATGAGTGTTCACAATCTGTTCTGCCTGTTGTAAAATCTGCTGTGCTTGGTCATACTGATCTTCAAGTAAGGCAACATAAGCCTGTTTACATAAAAATTGACTATAGATGGTCGGACTGTTTTCCAGTGCTTGTTGAGCTTCTTCCAATAGTCTCTTAGCCTTCTCAAAATTACCCTGATGCGCATGGACTAATGCCAACGATCCTTGAAAGGCCTCCATCGCTAGTGGAACGACACCTTGCGTTATGGTGATAGCGCTTTGATAATGATCCATCGCAGTCTCTAATTCACCAAGAAAATAATATATCTCCCCAAGATTCCCTGTGTAGATTCCTTCACTTCGACGATCGTTGACACTGTTGGCAATCGATACAGCTTCACTCAAAGTTTGCTTGGCATCCTCGTACCGTTCCATTTGCAAGTATAAATACCCCAAATTACCAAGATACACTCCAACACTGCGTGGATTTTTGAGTTCGCGAGCCATCGCTATCGAAATTCGATGATGCGCAATGGCCTGTTCATACTCACCCTGCGCTTCATGAGCCAGTCCTAAATTGGCATTTCCACGAGCAATACGCCCTTTATCCTGTGCCTCGGAAGCAATCCGCATACTTTGTTTAAACAAGCCAATCGCCTGATCGTATTTGCCAAGGCGTTGGTACAATAACCCAAGGTTACTCAATAGATTCCCTTCACGACGGACATTTTGGACCTGTCGAACAACTTCTAAAGCTTGGTTGTAGTATTGTATCGCGGTATCATATTCCGATAACACCTGATGTACATTGGCCAAGTCTCCCAGCAACATTCCCAATGCATTGATATCTTGTTGTTCACGGGCAATCTCCATCGCCTGCTGATAGTACTCCCTAGCATCGTGCGCCTTCCCTTGCTCCCAGTATACATTTCCAATACATCGTAATGCTTTACACTCTTCTTGAGAACGACGATACGCTTGGTAGACACCCAGTGCGGTTTGATACAACCCAATCGCAGACTCAAAATGAGATTGTACCCGCTCGAGTTCCCCACGCTCCAACCAGACGTTTGCCATCAACAATCGTATTTCTGTATCGATGCTATCCTCTGTCCATATCCAAGTTGCTTCCCCCAATCTCTGATCCATTTCAAGAATCGCTTGCTCAATCTCTCCGAGAGTCCGTAAGCAAGACAATCGTTCAATCACCATCGGGATTCGAATGACATCCGACAAGTCTTTTCGTTGCAGATAGATCTCGGATACTTCAATCGCTCGAGCCATCGGACCTTGCAATTGAAAATACTGCATCACGGCCTGACAACAAACAAATGCCGATTGGTTGGTTCCATATTCCACACCAACGCTCAAATTGCCCAACTCTACAGCCAACTCTTTCCATGCCTCAGGATTGTCTTGCGCCTGAAGATATTGTCCCGCATAATAATCTGCATGTCGGTGATACAACTGCTGAGCGAATATAGAGGGGAGTTGCCTTCGTTTATCCAGAACATAAGCATGAATCGAGGCCAACATTCCATAACGAAACTGACCATCAGACTGTTGGGTCTTCAACAACAAATTGTCGTCGTATAAGGCTTCAATCACATCGATGACACCTGGAGCTTTTTCAAATGAAGATACATCAATGATCATTTCAACAGCGAACAAGGTAAACCCCGATTGAAAGACACTGCACTGCATCAGGACCGACTGGGACACTTCGGATAACAATTCCCATGACCAATCCAAAGCACCTTGTAAAGCCCTTTGTTGTGGATCTCTCAGCCGTCCACGCAGTAAACCAAATCGTTCAGACAACCGACTTTCAATTTGATGAATACTGAGCATCGAAACCCGAGCCGCAGCCAACTCCACCGCCAACGGTAATATATCCAATCCTTGTACAACCCTTGCAATGACATCTTTGTTGGAGATATCCAAGACAAATTCTGGTTCTACCTGCTGTGCCCGTAACACAAATAGTTCAACACCCTCAAGAAGTGACATCGGTTGTAAACGAATCACCCGCTCCGAAGAAATGTTCAACTTGATGCGACTGGTCACCAAAAATCTGGTTTGCGGGGCTTGTTGACAAAAGTCTTCCAATACATCCCCAACGATTTGAGCCACTTGTTCTACATTGTCGAGTAGCAACATCAACGCCCCTCGTCTATTCAAGGCATCTACAATCTTGTCAAGGGGCTTATCTTGTCCCAAGGTAATCTGTAAGGACTCCGCGATAGCCTGGCATACACTCCAACGATCGGTCGTGGTGGTTAGATCACAAAATATGGTTTCTGCAGATTCAACCTGTCTCCATTGGGTGGCTACTTCGAGTGCTAGATGGGTTTTCCCCACACCTGCCGTACCAATTACACTGATACAACGAGTGTTTTCCAACAGTTCTGTAATCTCACGTAATTGGGTCGATCGACCAACAAAAGTACCCCTTCTTTTGCGCAAAAGGTACAACGAACCGATATCTTTAGCCTTCTTTTCGTGCCAATACCGTTGTTCTCGTTTGGGTAGTCGCTCCAAATGAATCCGAAAGATTCGAAGGATCCTCTGTTCTTGGCGTTTATCAATTCGCAACATGGCTTTGAGTAAATTGCGGTATTCAATCTCGACAATCTTCCGATGAACATCCACCAAATCAGGGTCATAAATCATCGCCCCCTGTAACAATTGCTGACTCTCATAGCCAACCTCACGACCGCTTTCTCGGGTCTGCAAAGAAGCTTCATAGGCATCCCACCCTGTTGTGGACTGCAATCCCTCCTCGGTAAAGAATTGGTTTGCCTGTTGCCACAATTGTTGCTCCCTCTCTTTCAAGCGGACTTGTTCAAGTTGTAAATTGCGCACTTGGTCTAAAACAGCCAAGGCTTTTTCTCGCCGTTGGGCACCATCCAACCAAGACTGAATCGCTTGGGCTAATCCCATCGCTGATTGATACCTGTTCTGGGGATGATACTGTACCGCTTTCTCACAAATATCGACCAGCTCATTGGGGAGTGCCAAGGCATTTTCTTCTTGAAAAACATCAAGGGAATTCGAAGTCAATCCCTGCAACCTATCCTCTCGAGATTGTTGAAAGGCCTGTTGTTGTACCGAGGTTTCTTCTACCTCTCTGGTGTTTTGTGTACGCAAAGAAATGGTGTGCTCTTGGCGTTTGGATTGGACGATTTCCAGTACACTGTTTCCAGAATAAGGACTTTTACCCATCAATATGCGATACAAAATGACCCCTAAACTGTAGACATCCGATCGGGCATCTACAGAGTGTCCCCAAGCCTGTTCGGGTGACATATAAGAGGGAGAGCCAACAATGCTGGTTTCTTCAGCGGTTGACTGCTGAGAGACTTCAACGGGCGACTGTATGGTTGGGCTATCTGTATCGACCAATGTGGCGATACCCCAATCGACAACCCACACCTCTCCGTACTCCCCAACCATGATATTTGGTGGTTTTAAATCGCGGTGGACCACACCTTTGCTGTGAGCATAGGCCATCGTTTCACAAACGGAATGAAAGGCGCTCACCAGCCTGCGTAAATTCCAGCCATCACTGGTCGTTCGCCAAACACCTTGGGTACTGACTTGATGCACCTCAGCGATAACCTCTTGAAAAGTTTTACCGCGCACCTCTTTCATCGTAAAGTACATGG
Organism: uncultured Pseudomonadota bacterium; assembly: GCA_937127265.1. GTDB lineage: Bacteria > Myxococcota_A > UBA796 > UBA796 > UBA796 > CAJWHX01. The sequence goes on along the minus strand of CAKZLX010000274.1, from coordinate 5,047 downwards.
TACCATCCTGCAATTTGGAAAAATCATAGATGGGTACGATTCCAGGATGTTGCAACTGGGCACTGATCTGGGCTTCTTCGATAAACACCCGTTGCTTTTGTGGGTCTTGCCCAAAGGGGTCATGCATCACTTTTAAGGCGACAGATCGTAACAGATGAGGGTCTCGCACACGAAACACCGTTCCCATCCCGCCACTACCCAAGACCGATTCAGTCTGGTACGACCCAAAGTGTGCCAAGCGAGTGGTCGTTGGTGTTTCGATAGGTGTAGCGTCAAAGTTCGGCTGAAAGTCCATCGTGCCCGCCTCGGGATCAAAGTCCATGGTGGCATCATCAAAATCAATTGTCGGCATATCAGCGGTATTGAAGTCATCTTTATTCCAAGTTGGTGGAATAGACTCATTCTCCTCCTTGGCTTGGTTCTCTGAAATCACCAGGGTATCGAAAAACTGATGTATCGGTGTGGCATCGCCAGTCTGCAAATACACTTGTAAGAGTTTATCTAGTTGTTCTCGGGTCATAATATTCCTAGGTCTATCGATGATTACAGTGTAGCAAAGTCCATTCTCAACCTCTTGACTTTATAAGAGAAACCAGTATCCTAAATATCCAAAATCGGAGAAGATGATGCACATTCGAAAGGACAACTGTCAACACTGCCAAGGGAATCAGTTTAAAGATCATTTCCTGCCAGTTTCCTATACTTGCCGACATTGTAATCACCAAAGTGAGATGACTTTTGCGGTCAACAACAGTGACGTTCGCTTGATCACCCTCAATATTTTAAATCCCTTCACTTTCTTTACCAAATGGAAACAAGTGGTGCATACCACCGATCAGTTCTGTCTAACCAAATGCGAGCAATGTACAGAATTGATCATGATAGATCCAGAGACGCCGATTGGTCTACCCTGTGATTTCTGTGACACTGTACATGAATACCCTATCCGTAGCGAAGTCATGCATGCCCTACCGGATGGTAAAATCATGGAAGAAGTCAAAGTCATGGGAGCTGGCTATCGTATCAAAATGTGGTCAGAAGCCCAAACCAGCAAAATCGAAGACACATCAGATTGCCCAAGTTGTAACAGTCCCATTCCGCCCTTTTCCGGACACACCACCTGTGCCAGTTGTGATCGAGAACTCTTTGCCCTTTCTTCCTGTGGATATCGAATTCTTCCCGGGTTCCAAGTCAGGGGATACATCCACGAGCGCGGTGAACCACGGAACATATCCGGATGGTATACCCTTTCTGAATTCGAAACCCTCTATCAACAAGCCAAAAGTGCCGTTGGCAACACCAATCCTTTCACTGACTCCATGAAAAACCCTCTTTTTAAGAGCATCGCCTTGATGTTCGGGTTTAATTGTCTCATTGCTTTTTTGGGGTGGTTCCTATCCTTGATTTGGTTCCTGTTTAAATCATAACTCAATCGGTGGCAAACACCTGTGAGGGGTCTTGAAAGGATTTGAATTCCAGTGCATTGCCGGATGGGTCTCGAAAGAACATGGTCGCCTGCTCACCAACTTCGCCTTGAAAGCGAATCTTCGGCTGGATAATCCAAGAGATGGTCTCGGCGTATGGACCGTTCATCAACCGTTCACTGAGGCGATGCCATTCCGCCCAATCGAGAATCAAACCAAAGTGCCTGACGGGAACATCATCAGAATCCACACTGTTGGTAGGATCAGGAACGAACAGATCATCCACCAAATGTAGACTGACTTGGTGCCCCCAAAAATTGATATCCACCCACCGTTCGGCAGTGCGTCCAACCGCGCAGCCCAAAACGACCTCGTAGAAGTGTCGGGATACTGCAATATCATGAATGGGTAAGGCCAGGTGAAAAAGCGTCATCATATCTCCAAAGTACGATTATGATACAACCATCCACACCTACCGTCTACGTTTTTTACGTTTTCTTTCAGACGCGGGTACTTCTATCGAAGGCAATGCGATCAAAGGAACGCTCCCCACACTAGAACCCTCAAATTGAATCCTTGAATCGGATATATCAACCAGTTCATCGAGTTCATAAACATTTTGATACCCGTAACCATACAAATTGATGTAGGTGGGTACATTGAGTGCCATCATCACTGGACGTTCTTCGCCAAGCATCTCGGTTCCAGAACCACTTGCTCCTGTGGAAGATTCTAAAGAAGGAGGCAAGGCTACTTTGGTGGTAAAATCGATTGGATTGCCCTCAAAGTTGTTGTTGCAATAGATCAAAATACGGGTGTTGGGATCGGGAATCAATTCCGCCAAACTGCCTTGGTTAAAATCCGCAAAGTTCAAATGCCTCGCTCCTGCCACGTGAATCCGTTCAAAGCGTTCCGCCGAACGGGTATCCAAGATGATGGTATTTGGCTCTTTGCTCATCTCCAAGAATCTATCCAAGCCCACCAATCGTTCTGCGCGGTGTGCCTCGACCGTATCTACCAATGTTTTAAAATCGGCGTAACTGACCTTGGCAGAAGGATAATCGGACTCAGCCTGACTGATCATCGGATAGGTCAGCAAACACAACCATCCCACAACATACCGCAATCGTCTCATGGCTTTCTCCCTTTGCCTCTCTCATGGATCAAACACCTACATCAAGCCTACACATAACAGGTTAGCATAAGATTATGCCTATATCTCTGCGTACTATTCTCTATCTTCTTCGCTTCTATCCGCCATATTTTGGGGCTGGGGTTTCAGTCAAACACATCAACGCGGACATCACCTCGATTACCGTACAGATGAAAATGCGTTTTTGGAATCGAAACTATGTTGGTACCCACTTTGGTGGCAGTCTCTACAGCATGTGCGACCCTTGGTATATGTTCATCTTGCTCGAGCATCTCGGCAAAGAGTGTGTAGTGTGGGACAAAGGTGCCGAGATTGACTTTGTGTCTCCCGGCAAAGGCACCATGACGGCTGTCTTTGAAATCGATCATCAAACCATCCACCGATTGCGAGCAAATGTACAGGACAACCAAAAGCACTTACCTGTTTTTGAAACCACTGTGACCAATGAAAATGGTGAGATCGTAGCCAGATTGAAGAAGACGCTTTATGTGCGGAAGAAGCGACCGAAGCAACCTACTGATTAAACGTTGCACTCATCGTACCGGACTGTTCACAAGGCGTGGTGAAGCCCAAGTTTATTTCCGAGCACCCACTGCCACCACTGCTGGCGGTGTAAATCGTATAGTCCCCCGCTAAGGTTTGTCCGTCAGTAAAGACACCTTGGAGGGTGTGGGTATAGGTCAAGGTACAGGGCAACATCGGAATATCATTTTCAATCGTAATATTGTCGCAAGCAAACTCGGTATCGGTCAAGGTACAGGTAAAAGCATAACTGCGCTCATTTGGCTCCTCAATCAACATCGTGAGGGTCGTTCCACTCAATCCCAAGCTCATTGTACGGGGATTGGGGAAACTTTCTCCGCCACCACAAGTATTGGTGGTAAACTCGGGGCCTTCTACTGTCCATGATCCCACCGATGGGGTCGAGTCACCAGTGTTATCGGTATCTTGATTGGTATCCCCTGTTTCACCCGCATCGGTATCGGTGGTGCTGGTATCGGTTTCTGTTGCCGTATCGGTGGTTTCAGTACTGGTGTCGTCGGTGGTTTCTGTGCTTTCTGTGGCGGTATCGGTGGTTTTGTCACCACAAGCCAAGATAAGGGATAGTAAAATCATGAGATCTCCGTCTAGTCAATGAATCATTTTCAAAATTGACTAACATATCAACAATAAGTTCACGAACAGCAAAAAATTTGCGCCCAATCGAATACGCCCATTTTGTTGTGTGTCAACGCAATGAGTATGGCCGATGTGTCTCTACAAATTGGATACACTGTTTATATTGAATGTCACTTGGATATCGTTAATTTCTTTGAGGTAGAATGATGACTGAACAGCAAAATTATCTTCTACGTATGTGCATTGTGATCCCCATGTTGCCTGTATTAATTTTACAAGGGAAATATGTACGTTGGAACATTCCAAGTTTACCCGAAGCAATCGAACCCACTGGAGCGGTAATTCGTGACTCAGAAAAGGTGATTCGTGTCATTGGGCGCGAAAATGCGCTGATTTTGCGAGATCTGGCGCGGTTGGGTGGAAATTTCCCCCATTTCGCCCCAAATCGAAGGCTGCCCCGAAAATCAAGATATTGTGGTTGAGATTTTCCAAACCACCCCATGCAGGGGTGGTTTTTCCATTTTGGCACAAGATGCTGCAATTTTCAGACCTTTAGAGGCACATCTTGGGGAAAATTCCCAAAAAAAGGGATTGATTGGGAAATATTTCCATGAGACAAAGATGACACAGCAAAAGAGACGCGCCCTGAACCTGAAACAGGCGGGCGCACATAATAAAAAAGAACTCTAGGCAGGTGTTCATACAGGCATCTCAATTGCTGAAGCGCCGTTGCGTAAGCGAGCAGACCATCCCCCCAGATGTGCTGCGCAATCGGCCCCCGATGACGGGATGAGGGCGGCGGATCGGGCATAAAACTGTCTCGGTCCGCCGTTGTCGTTTCACGGGTCAGGAAAGTTTGAAGATGTGACGGGGAAACGGCCATTGGGGCCATAACGAGGGCAGGGCAGTGGAGCGCAGGTTTCAGGGCGAGAGCCTGAACAAGGTGGACGGAAAGGGCCGAATTTCGATTCCGGTCAAGTTTCGCCGTGTGCTTGCCAATTCTGATGCCAAGGCCACGGCGGGCGCGTCTCCGCGCCTTTATATTGCCTATGGCGACAAATCGAAGAATTACCTTGAATGTCTGTCTGGTGACGCCTTCGACCAAATTGACGCGATGATCCGCCGCGCGCCCTTGGGCACGCCTGTGCGCCGCGCCTTGGAATTTCTTTATTATCAGAAATGTGATGAAACCACCGTGGATGACACGGGCCGTTTGGTTCTGCCTCAGGCCGCGCGCGACAAGATCGCGCTTGCCGATGAGGCGCTGTTCCAAGGCATGGGGGACAAGTTTCACATCCTCAACCCAAGCGATGCAAAAGACGCTGAGGCGCAAATTGATGCGTTGATTGAT
>CAKZLX010000273.1 GCA_937127265.1 uncultured Pseudomonadota bacterium | reverse complement strand
GAACCCACCAACGAGCATAAGTCGAAAAACGGATTCCCTTGTCGGGATCAAAACGTTTGGCGGCACGAAGAAGTCCAATATAACCTTCTTGCACCAAATCTTCTTCGTCCATGAAAGGACCAGCAAGTTTACGGGCTTCACCATGAGCAATACGTTTTCCAGACATTGCCAAACGCCAACGCAAACCCTCAGCTTCGCGCCAAAGTTTATTCACGTGTCGAGAAGTTCGTCGCAAACGAGGTACTGACTTTGATTGTTTGGTCACTTCTTTGATGGCTTTGTGGAGACGATCAACACGACCCGCCCGTGTACGCTCCTCTCGCTCAGGACGCTTTTCAAGGATTTCACGCAAATCATCGTAAACTTCTAACAAGCCATAAGCCTTATCTTCAAGATCTCGAATCTCTGTAGCCATGTCTTTTTCTTCTTCGGCATTCAGGCGACGAACTGGACCAATACGGGTAAAACCAGAGCTGAGACTCTTTTCTACAGTTTCAGTTTCCTTCACAGCTTTTTCTACAGTTTCTTCTGTCTTGATTGATTCAAACATTGCATTCTCGTCCATGTTATTGGTGGGGGTCGTTTCGGATGTTTTTTTGGTTTCTGTGACTTCTGCTTCAGTTCCAGATGGAATTTTAGAAATATTTTGTGCAGTCATACTCTTTGCGGGATTGGGGTGATGCCAAATTTGGCGATTATAACAATTGTAAATTGCAATACAATAGTTCGTGTCAAATAAAAATCGACTTGACGATTACAAGTATACAAAAATTTTTGGGATATCCAAATGTCATTTGTGTAAAACATACGTGTTTGACATAAAAAATCGGACAACCAACTACAATTCTCAACAGGACCAAACAGAAAAACATTGGGAAAATAGTCTATTTTCAGATGTTTAGAGTGACCAATGACTACAACAGATCGAAAGCACAATGCAATTTCTTGCAGGCACCTGAAAAGATCACCACTTGAGGAGTCTACATGGTAAAAAACTCTATTTTTTAACTATTTGAATTAAAGTCCACAGTTAGATCGTACCCTAGCAAGAGTGGCTTGGGCAACCGATCGCGCACGCTTCGCACCTTCATTTAAGATGTCTTGTACGTCATCAGGACGTGACTTCCAATCTTCATACTTGGCACGTGGTTCTTCTAATAAAGCATTCATCTTCTCAAAAACTGCCTGCTTGGCGTGACCATACCCAAAATTCCCAGCCCGATATTTGGCGGCCAGTTCCGATTGCTCCTCTTTATTGGCAAACAATTTGTAATAATCGAAGACCAAACAATTTTCAGGGTCTTTGGGTTCTTCCATGGTTTTAGAGTCCGTTTGGATGGCCATGATTCGTTTGCGCAACTTCTTTTTGGGTAAAAATATCTCAATGGTATTCCCATAAGATTTCGACATCTTGTTCCCATCTAGTCCAGGAACCGAAGCCACTGCCTCCTGAACAATAGACTCAGGCAACACCAGTGTCTCACCAAAAGTATGATTGAATGTTTTGGCCATGTCTCGTGCCATTTCAACGTGTTGAACCTGATCTTTACCCACCGGTACCACCGTCGTATCAAAAGCTAAAATATCGGCGGCCATTAAGACGGGATAGGTATAAAGTCCTGCTGAGATGGCCTTCTTACCCTTGGCTACTGCATCCTTGAAAGCATGAGCCTTATCGAGCATCGCTTTGGTACTCATACACGATAAAATCCAAGAAAGTTCACAAACTTCAGGTACCGATTGTTGTGACCAGAGTGTTGTTTTGGCAGGATCCAACCCAAGCGCCAACCAAGTCATGGCAATATCCAGTGTGTTTTGTCGCAAGTCCACTGCACTTTTAGTGGTGGTTAACGCATGATAGGTGGCAATAAAATAAAAGGTGTCCATCTGCTCTTGATACTGTAATGCCGGCTGAATAGCACCCAACCAGTTACCGATATGTGCTGAACCACTGGGTTGAATACCTGTCAATGCTCTTGGTGTTGGCTGAAGTGTCATGAGATTCTCTCCAATTTGAAATGCAATAGAACATGGTGAATTAATTGATTTGATACAATCTTTCATCTAGAAGTGGTAAAATACCGATTACAGACTACAATTTGTCTATCCCTTGCTCACCCATATTTGAAGGAAAAAAACATGTTGATTTGGACAATACTGACAGGTTGCCGCGATGTAGCCCCCGAAACAGAAGAACGCACCGAAACCGTCACTGAAACTGTAATCTGTGAAGCCGATAGCGAATGTCCAAACGGCACCATTTGCGAAGAGGTTGATGGTGAAGCGGACTGTGTGGACGGAGACCGCAACAACGATCCAGCCGAGGCCGTCAACATGCTTTGGGAAGACTCGGTCACAGAGTTTATCAATCCGTCTGGCGATGTGGATTATTTTACCTTTACCGCCCGCGGTGGAGAGCACGTTCGAATTGTCACCACCTCTGAATTTGAAGATGCCGATACAGTACTGGTGTTGCGTGACGAAACTGGTCAGGTCTTAACTTGGAGTGACGACTTCCCAACCGGTTCAAGCGTCAGTTCATTGGACTCGGTGATATATGCACACCTTCCCTATGCTGGCGAATACCTCATATCAGTGGAAGATTATTATGCCTTTATGGATCCTGCCAATGCCTATGGCACCCGTGATTACGAATACACCCTCAATCTCAGTATGTGGACCCAAGCCACCCAAGAGCCCAATTCGCTTGAAGAGCCGCTAGCACTCGAACTCTCTGGAACCAACATGTGGAATTCTGTGGGGTTTGTGATGGACTCACCAGAAGATTCGGACTGGTTAGAGATTGCCTACAGCGCCAAAGACAGTGAGGGAAATGATGCCAAGTTCCTGAGTATTGCGGGGATGATCAACATGGATGGTTCGGATCTGACTCCCCAAGTGCGCTTGTACAATGCCAACCAAGAACTGCTGGCAGAAATTGACCATGTTGGCGCTGATGGAACCTTGCTCTATCCCAATATGACCGAAGGTACCTATTACGTGGAACTGGTCGACCAAAATGGTGGTGGCAGTGTGGCGCACTGGACCTATTTGTTTTTGATAGCCCGTGCCAATACCCCTTATCCACTAGATTCCGGTACCAATCTCAGTATGGAGAACGCCCAAAGTATTGAGATGACACCACTACAAACCGATGGTGGCAGTGACTATGCTGTCGGTCGTCAAATGGGTTTGTTGCAACCACAAGGTTCAGCCTCTTGGTATGCGATGGAACACAATCATGAAGGTGGTCAAGTGATCGTTTGCGCCAACAGTGTCCTTCATGGTTCAACCGCTCTGCCTTTGATTGAACTCTATGACGCCAACAATACCCTGTTGAGTGAGGCAACTTGTGATCCCGATTCTGATCCAAACCTTGCCATGGTTCTCGATGAGGTTCCACTGGGGCAACTCTATTTATCGGTCAGTAGTGACACTGTGGACACCAGTTTGAGTGACTGGTATCAAATGTTGGTGTATTCTACGTCGTTTGAAGCCAGTTCGTACGCTTGTCCATAACAGCCGGCTCTCTGCCAAATAACAACACCTAAAAAAAGAGAAAGAGTACCGAAGCACTCTTTCTGTTGCATTGTGTTCACCACAAACCACGAAATACAACTGTAAGTTTTACTAGCAAGTTTCATGCCAAACTGAAAAATACCAAAAACGTTGTATTTACGGACACTATTTGTAAACTCATCTGACAAAAATCGCCACATGAACAAAAACTGACACATCTTGTCACCGAAGTACACAGGTCTTTTTATCGGAGATTGGTGGTTGTAAACTGGAACCGTATGGAATAAAATTGAAAAGAACCTTTGTTTGGATGGAAATATGACAGTCACACCCGCGGTGGAACTTCTCTGCTTAACCCAACGTGCACCACTGCTGTTGCAAGGCACTCTCGAAACCACAGCAGAGAAAGAGTGGCGCTTCACACCCGATATCCCCTTGCAGATTGATGTGGTGGATTGTAATGCCATCGTCAATACTGGGGATGACAAGCCAATGATGACCCTTCACATCGTCGAACAAACGGATGATGGCAAAGTTTTAGAATTACGCACCATCTCCACTCACCCTCGAGAAAAAAGAAGTTATCCACGCTTGTTTTCGATGATCAATCTCGATGCCCTACCGACTGCCAGTGACAGCGAAATGGAGACCTGGATTGCTGATCCACAATTCACCAAAGCAGATGCTGATTGGATCCATCCCGAACCGTTCATGAATTTCAGCGTCAACGGGGTTGCATTTACATGGTCCAGTGAAGTACCTCAAAACACCAAACTATTGGTCCAATTGGAAGGAAATGTACACTTCCGAGCGATCGCACGCGTTGTTCGTTGTGCTAAAAACGACGACAACTGGGATATCGCGCTCTATTTTGAACAAATGACCGATGCCGGCATCCAACACTTGGTCGATTTAACGATGCGTTTACAAGACGACATGCTTTAAATTGGAATGTCCTTCCTTCGCATCCTTTCGCACATACTTGTCTTGCTGATTCTCTGTACACTCAGCATTCAATACATGATGAACCATCTGGATCTCAGTCCCTTGTTCGGGCCTGGAGGGGTAAAATCGATTGCTGCTCTCCTTGCGGACTATCCACAACGCGACTGGGGTACATGGGTGATGAATCTCTGTATGGACTGGGCAGATGACGAAGAAGGAGCCGCTCGATTGGCGATTTGGTTGGGTTATGTCGGTACGGTTTTGGGGATTGCACTCTGTGGCTTTCGACTTACAGGATGGGCAGGCGCTAGGGTTGGGGCGTTGATGACACTCTGTTTTGCTCCGTTGATTTGGAACACCATCTTGGTTGGTCCCGATGGAATCGCCACTGGGGTCGCTTGGTTAGGAATTGGCTTGGCATGGAGCAGTACCAAAGGCAAGTGGTGGTTGAGCATTCCGCTTTGTTGCTTGGGCGCTTTTCTCTGTATCTTTGCCGCCAAAATTAAAATCACGGCGCTTCCCTGTGCTGCCTATTTGGGTGTGGTTCCTTTGTTGGCCATGAAACCCCGTTGGATTGGAAAGGTCGAGGGAATTGTTGTTGGGTTGTTTTGCGCTGGTACCCTGCTCTATCTTCGACAACACTGGATGCCCTCCACCAACAACCACATCGCTGGTGGACAAGCCGCCTCCCTTTCACTGGACACCTTGAGATATGGTTGGATCCAGTTACAAACGGTTTTTGATGAAGAAGATGTGATTGTGCAGTTAGCCGGTGTAGGACTGGTTGGCGCACTGTTGCCTGGTCGCAACTGGTTTGCCCGAGTCGGTATCAGTCTGCTGTGTGGAGCCGTATTGTGTATCACTGCCAGTACACTGGGTATGAAAATCCGACCTCGGTACTTTGTGGCCGCGGAATTGCCCATCTTGATTTTGGTGGGCACTGCCGTCACCCAGTACGGCTGGATGCGCTGGCTTGGCCAGATTGCTTCGCTAGGTATCGCTGGGATGTTGTGGCTTGACACCATTGCCTATCACCAGGCATGGTCAGATATGATGACCCGTTTGAGTGGCACCAACCCTCATACCTTGGTCGATGTACCCGATGGCTGGAAAAATCGATACACCAAGTTTCCGCGACTGGACCACGATGACCATTCCACCATTGGTGCCAAACGATTGCACCTGTTGGCCAAAGAAGCCCCCACCCAATTTGTATTTGGTGTCCCCTTGCGCGATGGTCGGGAACACCACCTAGAAGCCTCCGGTGGTTTGGGTGGTCATCAAACCCGTATCGCTACCCCCAAGTTTTGTTGCCAATACACCACCGACCTCAGCCAATGTGCAGAACAAACAGTCGATGCCCTCTTGCGCTCCAACTCTCGTCTCATCCTACCGATCGTCAGCAAACACCACAACCGTATCCCCAACGATACTCGTAGATGGTACCAATTGATGCTCTATTACGCCAGTCAATCTCCCAACTGGAAACCTGACAGTCAATGGGGGTATCTCGATGGTTCGGGTGCCCAAAAACCACCTTGTGATCGACCACCCCGACGAAAAAAAGGCTTCTGGGAAATCGATGGTGAAAAACACCACACTCCTCACAACAATTCTCACAACCGCGGTATACCCGATGGAAAGCGGTAATGATCGGTGATTGCACGATGGTTTAATCCAGATTTGAGACCTATACGTCTGGCTCTTTTACATACAATTCCCGAATGCTGATAGCGCCAGATAAGATCAAACACCATCCAGCGGCGGACAAAGCCACATCCGGTGCCAATCCATGCTCATCAATCAGCATCCCAAAGAACCAAATCGAAAAGCAGTGCATCACCAAATAACCAATCAAATCCCATGAAAAGACCCGCCCACGAATCTCGGTGGGTACTAATTGTTGAAGTCGCAAAGTGGAAAAGACCCAAATCGTAGCCCCACCCAAATGAGCCATCAACACCAAAATCGCCACCGCCCAAATGCTGTTGACAAAGGGTAACGGCGAGGGATCCGAATGGAATCGGGGCGAGAAGTGATGGGTGACTGTGTTAAGGTTTTTAGCTTGTTAGTGTTAGTGTAACTGTCTGTCGTTTGCATTGATTCTGAAGCGCTGCGGCCGCCTGGGCTTAGAGTAGATTTCATGTCAACCTCCCGGAGGTTCTGTTTCTGTGCCAGGAAACTTAGGAGAAAAGCAACATAGGTGCACATGAAGAAGATTTTGGACTCCATACTGAG
>CAKZLX010000272.1 GCA_937127265.1 uncultured Pseudomonadota bacterium | reverse complement strand
GACCCATGCCTATTACGAATCTGCCAATTGTATCCATCTACTCGGTGTGCAGAAGAAAGATGGCAAGTCTCAACCCTTCTCAGCCGCAATGAGTGAAAGTAACAAGCAACAGTGTATCAAGGCGATTGATAGTGGTCACAGGGTGTTAACCTCTACTCTTCCCAATTGGGCAATCGGTGAGATGGGGCTTCTCTGGATGGCTATGATTAATACGGATTTGACATTGATTACCGATACCGACCGATATGATAAAATGCATGATGTATGCACTAAAATGTCGCGTACCTATAATGAAGAAGAGTATGTCGACAGCATTTATAGCCACAACCTTGAAAAGGCGTTGAATCGTTGTTTGTTGACCTCCAAGTGGGAAGATGTTTTTGCTTTTGCCAAAAATATACATAAACATAGCGATTGGTCAACGCAAGATTGGTACGACAACCTGACCAACAGTCGTGTCAATCAAAATCCGTATACCGAAAAGGGGCCTTATGCGCGTGTAGGTCGAGTGAAGATACTTCCAGAAAGCAATTGGTCTCCAACTAGTGAACATGCTTATTATTCTTGGCTGGCCACTTCGATTCATGATCAGAAGGTCGCACAGTTGCCTGAGAAATTGGAGTCGGATTGTTGGGCATGGAACAGTCGAGAAAAATGCCAAACTGTGGACGACAAACACCAATGGTTATCCACTAAAGAGGCCATGAAAGAAGCCGGGTATTAGTTTGCTTCTACTGCTCTAGTCGTACGTTGCACACAGTGTGTAAAGATACGTCGTTGATGGGGTATAAAGGCATGTAACAGTCGTTGCCATGATGATGATTCCACGAACTCAATCGAAACATCCACGTAAAAAACAGAAGATTGTGGCTCGGAAATCACTTCAATCAAGGCAAAAGGATGTGACTGAGGAATCGGGATGTCTTTGATGGTGGCAAAGTCATTGGCTTTGACCATTTCCAGTACCTGATCGAGAGCCCATAAGGGTACTTTTCGCGTCAGGATACATTCCATGATTTGGTCGTTCAAAGTATAATAGGGTTTTGTTTTTTGGACTACTTGTTTACTTTGTAAAAACAAAATCAAAGGAACTGAAACCAGTATGGAGAGCCAGTGACCGTGGTGTAGGTAAAGCATTGGATTACTGATACCCAACACGACCAACAGCGCCACCAGAATTTTTCGCTGACCCATGTGATGTTTACGACCGAGGTCAATTAAGGTTTCAGTGTTCAAATACACCGTGGCCCAATAGACGATCATCATCAAGAAGGTTGAATCTAGAATTATAGTACCACTGAATCCAATCAAAGCTTGCAACGTCCACAATACACCACCATAAACCAATAGAGAAAACATACCGGCGGGTGAGGTGGAATGGAGACCCGATTCTGATGGATTCAGTTCTGGATATTGAAGTAATACATTGTGTAGGTCATGAGAGAAATGTCGATACTGATCTTGTTCTTCCCGGACAGTTTGGAACTTGTATAGTGGCAACTCATTGGGAGCATGACCAGAATAGACCAACCATTTGGGGTCGCGATTACTATCATATTCTCCAGACGATTGCTCTTGTTGTATGTGGATTTCAATCCAACCGGCATCGAGATTACCTACATCGATGTCATAATTGTCTAACAAAGATAGAATGACCGCATCTTTTTGATGGGTGTAGGGCAAGGAGAGCAGTGTGTCCCAATCTTGTTGTTGGACGGCTTGTAGAACGTTTGGTAACTGTTCTAGTGGGTAGCGATAGAGGTCTTGTCTATATAAAAATAGGTTGTACTCTGTTGAATACCGAACTTCTTTCATCTGTAAATGCGACAGGTAACCATTCACCAACATGGAGATGGCACAAAGGTACAGATTGTAGGCGGGATTCCATATAAGTTCTGTAGAGGGAAACATCTGGTTCCACATCTCGAAAAGTGAGAATCCAGATAAAATCAAAGGGAGATTAGCAGAGCCAATCCCAGCAGTCAACAGAATGGTCAGGAGACGATTTTGATTTTTCATTTTTTGACTGATACTTCGCATGACTCTGGGTGAGAATACAAAGTGAACGGTACTTGAAATGCCAATCAGCAACAGGCTGGCAACAAAATTACTTTGTGGGGTAGCATCTAACTCGGTCATGAACATCGTGATCCAGACCTGAACAAACAACAGCGCTACAAAGAGAATGAAAGCGCCACAGGTCATCTTGACAACGTTCCAAAGGAGTAGTTCTTCAGACAATTGATGGGTGTCCAACATCGGTGGATACTGTTTGAATAAGTCTTTGAGAGATGGATTCCTAGTTTCAGATGTAGACATACTTCCTCCAAGGTTTGGTTGCATGACTACATTCAGACAATTATTCAGACAAATATGTTCATTCCTTGTCAGTTTGGATGTTGAAAATCACCCTTCGATTTTGATGCCGTCCCTCTTCTGTGTCATTGGATACGATTGGTTGTGTGTCACCATAACCAATTGCGATTAGTCTTTCGGGACTGACACCTTTTTGGAGTAAATACCGACGCACCGATTCAGCACGGCGTTGAGATAGCGCCTGATTTTCTGCAGAAGAGCCTACGTTGTCGGTATGACCCTCGATATGGACCAGTTCAATCCGACTATAATGGTGTAACAGTTCAGCGACCTCATCCAGCAAAGGATACGAACGGGGGTCTACACTGTCCGAACCAGTGGCAAAATACAATTTTTCTGGCAAGGATAAATCTTGTTGAACGGTGTGCTCTTCCAATTTGAGGTGGACAATGTGAACTTCTTCATGGTCAATCACAATGGTTTCCGTATAGGGACGAAAACCGTTGGCCTTGATGGAAATTTCGTGTGTACCTGTGGACAGTGGAACAATCAAACCCACTGAGCGGTGTGGCATCTCAGCCGAATCGGTTATTGTCCAAGTTGCATGTGATATTTCGTTTTCATTGGCATCGAGTGCAATCAGTTTGAGTGAACCGAAAGTTGGGGTATCAATGGTGTGATCTTTATCGATCAATTGTTCTTCAAACTCTGCCGATACATCGGTGCTAAAGGTCGCGGCACTATTTTTGAGCGTAGTGGCCCCTGTCGCTTCGAAGGAGCCGATGGTAGTTACCCGGTCGAGTTCGCTGGTTAACCCATCAGTGGCAGTGACCAGAGTGAGATTTGGTTCTGGACAGCCATCCCAATCATGGTACTCGTCTAAATCTTCAGGTTTGGTGGGGCATTGATCTACGATATCGGCAACACCATCTTGATCTTGATCTATGGAGGCTGTATTGGTGTGGCGAAGGGATAGGTTTACTATCCAATCAGGAAGAGTGGTTTGTTCTTGGATATTCTTGCCAATCGAAAGTTGTATGGTTTGGTTTGGCTGATTCCAATATGGTCCTGCCATCGCGATGAACTGTAAGGGCTGCTCATTTGACTTATTCAATACATATTGCGTGCGTCCTTCAACAGAGAAGCCAAGTCGTTTGTTAATGCTGGTTTTGTCGGCGAGGTTGACAAACAAGAATTGACCGTTGGCGATATCGGTATGGTGATAGCCAAGGTTGAGTGTTTGGTGGGTATCATCTTGCTTATACTCGGTGATGACAGACAACTCTACACCGGGTGAGAGTGTCGAAAATGCTTCGGTGTTCACTGGAATCCCACCATTGATTTGGAGACCCCAATGGAATGATTGTTCTGTTGTCGCTACCCATTTGGCATTGATGTTTATGGCTTGTAGGTGAGCCAGAGATAGCCGCTGGTTAGCGAATACGTTACCAGATGCCATCATCACCGCAGGTAATTGGACTGCAAAGCGCCATTGTTGGGTGGTATACCCCAATCCAATAGTTGCCAAGGAGACAGCCTCTAAGCCACTGTTAATGTCCGTATCAAAGTATTGCTGGGTCAGTGTGATGCGTCGTTGGAGATGTTGTACCTCGCCTAAAGTGGCGTCTTCGGTCAACGTAAAGTGGTGGGCATCAAGGGTGGGTCTCGGTTGTTGAATGACTGAAGTGGTTACCAAGGTTGGTGTTTCGGCATTGGCAAACAAGGGGAGCAAGACTCCGATGGTTGTGGAGAGGAGATATCTCATGATTCGCTCTCGTTAGGGGTAGGGAGTGATTCTTGGTTGATTTCGGGTGTGTATTCTGGAACCCATTCATACCTGGTGTACAGCCAAGTGAGGGTTAACATTGACACACTCAGGGCTGGACCAAGTTCCAGTACCCAACCGTCACACCAAGTATAGAGAAGCAAACCCACACCGACTGCACTTAGATAGGCAGTAAGAACTAATGGTATTTGCCAGAGGATTGGTGTTCTACGATAGAGTGTATAGGTACCGAAACCTGACAGGAGACAAAGGATAAGTTGAAGCCAGATGGGTACAAATTGTAGTCTTCGACCCGATAATAAGGCGTCCATGACTTGGGCTTGGATACGAACACCTGCCATGTCTGCTTTTTTGAACAGTGGAAAGGAATAGGTGGTTGCATATCGGTCTGCCTGTTCTTCACCTATTCGATCAACACGACCAATGATCACTAGTTTATCGTTCAGAAGGGTCGAAATTTCGGTTGGGAATGTGGTGGGCGGCAATTGATCTTCTGGGATGCCTAACTTTTTAAACATCGCCCTCTCTGCAGAGAGCATCAACAAGGTCGAGGCTGGTATGAATGGAATCCTGTCATTGTGCTCTGAACCCATATGGTGTAACCAAAAGTCACTGTGTAAGGTAGTTTGAAAGGAGGGTAAGTGTGAAACAGAATCTTTGGTACAGGAAAATATACCTTCCGTAACCCCACAGGACTCTCGTAGTTCACGGAGTAAATCATGAAAATGGGCATCTGGTTTTTGTTGAGCGCGATGAAGCCAAGCTCCTGCTAGTGCTAAAGAAGGACTGATTACTTCTTCTTTAGCACCGACAATTGTATCGGGCCACTGACCATGTACACTACTTCTCTGATAAAACTGGGCGTGATGTACACCTCTAAAAACGTGGTCACCAGTAAACAATAACGGCTCGGTAAAAAACAAGTTGGCATGACCAGCGTATATGGCCGGTTGTTCTCCCCCGTGTAGGATTGGGTTGAGACCTTTGGCAAACAAGCGTCCTGTACGTGGTTGGTTGACCATCATTTTTTCTGCACCAATCACCGCCCCATGTTTACGACTGACCTCCGCCAAGAGTTGGTCACCTTCTTGCACATCATCCAATAAAACATCCAAGACAATCGTTCTGGCACCTGCTTGATCCAAGATCGAAATCAACTCTGCAAGCATCTCGCGTGGTGTGGTATCAGGATTTGGGTTGGTACTATCCCATAGGTATAAAGCCTCTGGGCCAATCGTGACCATTGTGACTTCACCACTAGAAGAAGACGTCGGAGAAAGGTTGCTATAAATATCGAGAAACAGTCCACCAAATAAGGTGAATCCCAACAAGGAACCCAACATCGTGGTTGCCACTCCACCAACTATAGAGTGTGCCACCATCTCCAACATCAAGGCCACAAACTGTGAATTGCTTCTGGTTTCTCGTGTCGTATTTTTGTCCAACACCCTGTTGAACAGACTTCGAAATAGAAAGGATTTATTCTTCATTGCGCACAGACCAAGCGATTAAGGCATCGAATCTTGATAGGCTTTTTTTAATCCACGCAGTGCTTGGTCATTGGCATTGCTTTCCAGTGCTCGATCAATTTTCAACAGTGCATCTGTCCACAAATCGTGTCGCCACAGAATTGCGACTTCAATCGATAGTTGATCGATTGCTGAAAGGGACTGGGAGAGTTTGTTGGCTTCCACCAAAGAATCAAGGACCGCTTGTTGTTCAACAGGATCAGGAATTGAAAAACCATAATATTGCCCATCGACTTTGATGGCATAGTCTCCATGTTTTAGGGTGGGACCATTGTATTCCAGAACTCTTGATGATGCACTGACTTGTGCGGACCACTCTTCTTTGAAACCGTTCATATTCATCACCGATAATTGACCGATATCACAACTCGAACAAGACCAGTGTATGGTTTCCAGTTGGAGGACAGCGGAATTTGGCAGGGGTGATTCAATTTGAAACTTTGTATTGTTTCTGGTGGCACCTACCGGTGAGGTTGTGGTTTGACGAGAAAGGGTATTCATCAGGGCACTCTGCTGTTGTGCGACATCTGCATTTCCAACATTTGATGCTGTGGTAAAGGCTTGTGGACCCACGATTTGCTCTGCTTTTCCAGCAGATACCACTGTTGCCAAGGCACCTTTCGGAATGTGGAGGGTTTGACCATCCATCAAGGCGAAGGTTGTTTTGGGTACGGCTTGAGTGCTACCATCTTTTTCCAGTGTGACTTCACCTTGGGTCCGGGTCACCAAAACCGGGCTGGCCTCACCAATTCCAAGAATCATTTGGCTGACAAACAATAAATTCATTTCAGGACTCCCTGTACCTTCGATGTACATTATGGACGTGATATGGTGTATCGATATATGTATATTTTATCCACTAGATTTGGCGTAGGAGTTTGCTTTGCGATTGTTCATGATGACAGCAGTGGGCCTTTGGTGTAGTATTTCCAATGCCGATACCAATGTGCCATTACAAAGTGCCATTGATGATATAGAACAACGTTTGGTGCGGGTGCAAGTCACTCCAACAGAGGTAGTCGTAGCCGATTTGGAGGTACTTCTTGGTGAATCCAAAAACAATTTGGGAGCATCTCATTCCGTAACCTTACTTGTACAGCATGAATTGGGTGTTCAGTATCTATTGAGGGACCCACAAAAAGCATTGGACATTTTGAACAGTAATCGATTGTTGTTTGAACAACAAAATCTGAACACTGAGGTTTATCGTGGAACACTCTATAATACAGTGACAGCCTTACAGTCATTACATCGATATGAGGAGGCCTTGGCATTTTCCACTACCTTGGTCGAGTCCCAAATGCATTTGGGGCGCCGTTACGCAGGGCGCTTGTTGGGGTTGAAGCAGTATATTGAAGTGGCCTTGGTTTTAGCCGAGTATGACTTGGCAGAGCAGGCTCTTCATACACTTCAGCGTCTACAAAAAGTGCAGTTGGGTTCTCAGCACCCTGATCTTTTACGTACGGCTTCTTTGCAAGGTTTAATTTTGATGGAACGGGGAGAATTGGACGCATCCGCTAAAATTTTACAAAAGGTGTTCCAAAAGCAACAACGATCGTTGGGCATGGATGCTGTGGATACATTGTCGACACAGCATCATTTGGGTCAATTGTTTCGATTGCAGGGTGAAACCGAGCAGGCGGAGCACTTGTTGGAAGATGTTTTATCCCGACGAACCAAGGTTCTTGGTGTTGACCACCCTGATACCATTGCCAGCATGAACAATTTGGCTTTGTTGTATCTGGATATGGGGTTGTTTACCAAATCTGAACAGTTGTTAGAGACTTGCCTTCATACTTTGGAAGCGGATGTGGGGAAAGTTCATCCCAATACGATTGCCGTGTTGAACAATACCGCCCAACTTTATTTGGAGGAGGGGCGCTTTGTCGAAGCCAAAAACTTGTTTGAACAGGTAAAAACGCTCGAAGAACAAATTTTACCGAAAACGCATCCAGACTTGATTCGTACCACGCAAAATTTGGCGATGAGCTATGTTCAATTGGGTGATTTGAATCGCGCAGAAGATAGTTTACAGACAATGATTGAGGTTTGTCGAGAACGATTGGGGGCTATTCATTCACTCAGTTTGTCCTTACAGTCGAATTATGCTTCGGTGTTATTGTTGCAAGGTCGCTATGAACAGATGGAGTCAGTGTTGCAAGAAGTGTATGCTCAACAGTTGGCAACACTTGGCGATACACACCTTGAAACAGTTGCAACCCAAAGTAGTCTCATCAATCTCTACATTGTAGAAGGTCGATTGGAACAGGCAGATCAATTGGTGTCTCAGACATTGGAGAAGATTTCCAACGCCCATGAACTGAGTCACCCTACCTATTTGCAACTGGTGCAAGACCGAGCGATGATAGC
>CAKZLX010000271.1 GCA_937127265.1 uncultured Pseudomonadota bacterium | reverse complement strand
GAAACAATAACAGTAACTTTGGAGGTTGTATGTTTCTTTCACTACTGACATTCTTTTTTGCTTGTGAGCCCAAAGTCGAAGATACGGCTGATTTGGTCGATTGCACCTTAGACTTTCGTTACTCCGCCACGATTGCTGTTGAAGACAGCAGTGGAAATCCCTTGGCATCAGAATTGGTTGAGGTCTCATACACTGTCAATGGTGTTGAAGGTGAATACGTTGAGATGTGGGAGGCCGGTAGTATCCTCGTCGGTGGTGAAGAGTCTGGTGATTTTGTGGTGAATATTACAGCCGAAGTTCCCGACCCAAACGACCAGTGTTGTTGGGAAAGCGCCTCTGCAGTACTTGAATTCACAATCGAAGCAGATGAGTGCCACGTGATCCCCCAAGCGTTTGATGCCGAGTTAGAGTGGGCGATGGCCTGTGCCGACGGAGAAGAATGTGGTTGATTTAGGATAATCGTTGGAGCGGTTTTGATTCTCCCGGTTGTAGATTATCGAGCAGATAGGGCCCCACTCGAACCCGAACAAGGCGTAGAGTGGGGTAGCCTATTTTAGCCGTCATCTTTCTGACTTGTCGAAATTTACCTTCGGTCAAAATGACTTTCAGCCAACGGGTTGGACCATGTCGTTCTGAACGAATGGGTTTACCTCGCGGTGGCAAGGTAGGCGTAGGAAGAGTAGAGACTTTAGCAGGACGGGTGTGGTAAGACTCTCCTTTGTGACTGAGGGTGACCCCCGTGCGCAATTTCTGGAGATCATCTTCGGATGGGGTACCATCGACTTGTACCCAATATTCTTTTTCGACGGTCTTTGACCGCATTTCTTGGGAAAAGAGTCCATCGGTTGTGTGTCATAATAAGCCTTCACTATCTCGATCCAGTCGACCAATTGCCATCGTTCCATCCGGGAAATGATCAAAATCACCAATGAGAGTGTGTCTTGCTTTACGTTTTCCGTTGTTGATAAACTGACTCAAAGTTCCATAGGGCTTGTAGAAGTAAAAATCAGCCATGGTCTGATGTTGTTTCAAGGTCATGATAGTAGGCCCATTGATTACGCCCATTTTGTTTGGCATAATACAAGGCTTGGTCTGCTTTGAGTAACAACTCATTGTATTCTGCGAGTTCAGAATGATTGGTGGAACTGATAAATCCAAGCGATACGGTGACATCGCGATCGGGGAGTTTGATACGATCTGGAATGCGTTCAAGTAAGGCTGAAAAACGCGATTTTGCTTGTTCTGCGGTACAATTACCCATGAACAAGGCAAATTCCTCCCCTCCGACACGACCATAGATGTCTTCTTCACGAAAGAATTTTGCAATCAAATAACCCATTTCTTTGAGCACCCGATCACCAACATCATGTCCAAAGGTGTCGTTGATTTGTTTGAAGTGATCAATGTCCATCATCGCGATGATGAAGGGGCTTTTGTTACGCTGTGCCATCGCCAATCGTCGACGTACAGAATCTTGGAAGGAACGACGGTTGGGCATGCCAGTGAGTTCATCGGTGAGTGCCAAGCGTTGGAGAGACTCACGCAAGGCAATTGTGGAGAGAGTACCCGAAAGGCTCTGACTGAGAGAGGTGTATTCTGAGATTTTGGCTTTGTGACGAGCCTCAGCCTCTTCAGAGGTCATCTTGTGATAACTGATACTAAATACGGCAACGATTCGATCGAGAGAGAATAGTGGAACACAAAACTCAAGGGCCGTGTGGCTTTGGGTATGTTTGCAGGGGAGTCGGTAGCCACCTTTCCAATAAGAATACACTCGTCTGGAACGCATCGCCCAACACTCAGCGTGACCACGCTCAATCGGATGGGTATTGTCGACTTCATCGCCCGCTGTAACCAATTGAAAAGTTCCGACATCTTGTTCGAACATTCCGTACACCACCCCATCATCCCGATCGGGGAAGAATAGATTTAGATATTTGCCAATCAGAGCGAGACCTTCGGCTTGTGTCGTACAGGCCTGTAAGTATTCCACACATTCAGAGAGAATCTCATTGTGACGACGGGTTTCATTGAGTTGGGTAATTTTTTGTTCGAGTAGGGCGTTGGCTTCTTCACGTTTGGAGAGTTCAATCGATTCTGAACGGTCGTTGATGGTGAGCAACAACGGATAGGTATCCGCATTGAGTGCCAGCCATCCGGCAGAGACATCAATTGGGTGGAGAACACTGTCATTGGTGTTGTCAAAAGCCTCCAAGGGAAGAATGCCCGAAGAACGCTGAGAGGTTTGCATTAAAAAATCAAAAAGGCGAGCCCGTTCATTATCGTTCACAAACCAATATTCCAGCCACTCGGCAACACTGCGTTGTGTTTTGGGGACACGTAGGTGAAGACCACGTAAAAACTGTCGAGCCCTTTCGTTGATGAGGACAATCTTGCCACTTTCTTCGAGGACAATGATTCCAGAGTTTACGGTTTCCACCACCGCATCTTGTAGTGATTTGGCCTCCATTAAGTTGCGCTTGACTTCTTTGGCTTCCTTGACTACCTCAACCGAGAAGAAAATCGAACTCAAAAAAGACAAGACTGGCTCTAACTCATCGATATCTTGTTGACTGTATCCCTCCTGCTTGTCTCCGAGTCCGATAATACCACGAACCCCATACTCATCGTGAATGGGAATCGCAGCAAAACAATGAGTGGGGAGTGCTGTATCTTCACTGTTGTCGAGACCCGATAAAAGCCAGGGCTTCTCTTGTTGTAAGCATCGCCCAAATAGACCATCATTTTCGCGAAAAATAAGCGTTTCTACATCTTGATTCTGAACACTATTTTGAATATTATCATTCCATTTGGCGTTGCTGAGGGCTTTGAGTTGCAAGCGTTTTCCATGGGCATCACGTTGTACTTCTCCAATGAACCCATAACGACTTTCGGTGATTTGTAGAAGGTTGTTGAGAACGAAGTCCCAGAGAAACAAGGTGGGACCATTGCGAATAAACCCATCTTGGGCTTTCATGATGGTGGTTAATATGGCCGTGTTTTTGGCAATCTTTTGTTCAGTCAAAATCAAAGAATCTATCGATCGGGCAGTGGCAAAGATATATCCAGTGTCTTCATTGGGCGGATAGGCGTTCCATTCCAGCCAAGTATAGGTTCCATCAGGCTTGCGGTAACGATTTCGAAAATGAAGGATTTCTTTGGCATCACCAAGACTTTTGAGGGCTTCCAATGTCGGCTCAATATCCGATGGATGCACAAAGTCCAGAAATGGCTTCGATTTCAGTTCCTCAAGACTGTAACCCAAGACTGTAGACCAACGCTCG
>CAKZLX010000270.1 GCA_937127265.1 uncultured Pseudomonadota bacterium | reverse complement strand
ATTTCATCAAAACAGGTCTTTTAACCTACGACACCGATCGACAGTCTGCCGATAACGACCCTAGTTCTGGCCTTTCTCCCTACCTGCATTTTGGACACATCTCTGCCCATGAAATGGTCAAAAGCATTTGGGCTACCCACAATTGGAATCCAAGTATGACCGCTACCAAAGCCACCGGTTCAAGAGAAGGCTGGTGGAATCTTCCCTCTTATGTCGAGGCTTTGTTGGATCAAATTATTACTTGGCGTGATCTGGGTTTTGTCTATTGTCATCACGACCCAAACTATGCCACCTATGAAAGTCTGCCTGATTGGGCTCGAATCACCATGGAGGAACACCTCACCGATACCCGTGATCATCTCTATACACTTGAAGAGTTTGAACAAGCCAAGACCCACGACCCCATTTGGAACGCCGCCCAACGCCAGTTGGTAAAGGAAGGACGTATGCACAATTACTTGCGTATGTTGTGGGCAAAAAAGGTTCTGCACTGGACCAAACACCCCAAAGATGCCATCGAAATTCTGGAAGAACTCAACAACAAATATGCACTCGATGGACGAGACCCCAATTCATATAGTGGTATCATGTGGACCTTCGGTCGCTTTGACCGTGCATGGACCGAACGAGTCATCTTTGGCAAAATTCGCTATATGACTTCCGACAGCACCAAACGAAAAATGAAATTGAAGAACTACCTAGAAACTTACGGACCGTCTTCAACCAACTGAAGCCATTGCACAAACTTGGCTTCTTCACTATCACGTTCCAGTACAGGAATTTGCTGTTTTTCTTCCATAAACCACCCCTGCCACTGCTGTTTGTAGGTCACCCGTTGTTGGTGGGGTAAGGACTGCAACATCGTCACCATCCGCTGGTAGGCTTTGTCAGCGTAAGAAGCCTCACTAGCCCAATGACCTTGATACACCCATGACCACGACAATGTTTGCAAGAACCAACGCATCGCCTCCTCTGTCTGTCCCTGCCGACGATAGACTTCAGCCAGTGCCAACGGTAAATCCAAGGTGAGGCCACTTGGTGTGCGACGATGACTTTCAGCATCCCATTCCAATTCTTGTAAACGATACAAATACACTTCTTTGGCGGTCTCTAACTTTCCTTGTTCGGCCAATACCTGTCCATACGCAACATATGCATAGGTATCTTCAGGATCAATACGGATAAATCGCTGAAAATACATCTCCGCATCAGCATATCGTTTTTCTTGATAAGCAATACTTCCCAAATTACGAAACGCTAGAAAGTACTTGGGATCGATACGCAAAGCCTGTTCAAAAGCCCCTTTGGCCTGTTCAAACTGCTCATCAAGTATGTAGACCGTGCCCAAATTACAATAGCTCCAAGCAGACGGAGCCAGTTCCATCACTGTTTCAGCCGCCACAATTGCCTGTTGAAGGTCTCCCAACTGTATCAACACCGCTGACAAAAACGAATGGGCAGTCACCAGTTCGGGTTCAGATTCAATCAGTTTCAATAATCGCTCTGCGGCTTCGACATGCTGACCTTGCTGAAACAACACCTCCGCCTCTACGATCACAGGATGGGTATCGTCCACCAAAGGCAAAATGGTTGTTTTGGGTACACTCCAATCATCTCTGGTACGCACAGTTTTCTCGGCGATTTCCTCAGGGGTTAGAACTGTTCTCACAGTTGTATCCCTCGGTTCTTCTCCACAACCCCAAACCAACCCCAGCCAAATCAACGATGGTCCAAACATCACTGATCCACCACACAGCGAAAGCCCACTCCACCGTCCATCAAGCCCCTCACTTGTGGTTCAAGCGCATAACGTGTGTACAAGGATACTTCATCAGGCTGACTAAACCAATCCCCACCACGCAAAACGTAGCGTACCTTACCATCTTGCTGACTGCTAGTACCATCATAGGCTTGATACACACTGATGGTCCACTCCCACACATTTCCAAGCCCATCGTAAATCCCATAGGCATTGGCAGGATAGGAGGCTATTTCGGCGGTCGGCATATACCCTTTCCAATCATGTCCCCAATGGGCTTTACTTTGGTCTGTATCAACCGTATCTCCCCATGGATACAAGGAACCTTTTCCAGCACTCATTGCTGCCATCCATTCGGCTTCTGTTGGCAGTCGTGCGCCTATCCATTCACAATAGGCTTTGGCACCATCAAAAGTGACGGTTGACACTGGAAATCGCTCTCGTCCCAAAGCCGCACGATATCGACTGCCCGTATAGAGAAGCTGGGTTGGTCGAGTAGAGTTACCCTTGTACCCCACCAACTGAACGGCTTGCTCCGGTTTCAAACTGGCATCATTTAAAAATTTGGCAAACTGGGCATTGGTCACTTCTGTTTGGGCAATATAAAAGCCCTCAATCGCCACATAGATGGTCGGTTGCTCATCATAGGGAACGTCACCCTCATGTCCAATTTGTACGGTTTGCGAAGGCACATGCATCATCAAATGGCCATGTATCTTTTGGGGTGGTCGTTGTATGGGCGATGTATCCTCACAGCCCCAACACAAGCAAGGAACCACAACAGTTGCTGTCATGATTCCCAGATTGTGTGTCTTGAGCATAAGAAGTGTATTTGAGGAGTCTATTCCGCAAATGCGTGGGTACCCATCGCCACATTTTGGTGGACTTGTTGCTTGCCCGATGGGAAGGTAATGGTAACTTGATCAGCCACAGTCGCCTCACCCAAACCAAAGAAAGCCGCCATTTCGCTTTGAGAGGCACCAGCTACGGTGTCAATTTCACGAACCATTACAGTATCACCTACTTGGATTTCAATCTTGGTACCAACGGCATCACGATTGGAATGTACACCATCTCCAGTGACTTCAATACGCAACCCATTTCCAGCATCTGCCATGCGGTTTTCAAACAACCGAAGAGATGGGTATTGGTAATGACTGGTTCCAGGATCACAGTTGCGAACCAAGATGTCCAGTTTACCATCGGCGTTGACATCCGCAAAAGCCGGCATATATCCATCATCGATGCTATCCAAACCAAGCAAGTAACTGACTTCAGTGAAACTACCGTCACCATTGTTACGGAATACTGCGTGACGTTGATTACCACCCAAAGACAACGATGGGATTTGAGACTGATCGGCTTCACCTTTGACGTTGGTCAAGTCACCACTGTAATGCATCAGGGTTTGGATAATCATGTTGTTGAAACCAGGATTACGCAAGGAAATGGCATCTACATCCAGTGGCGCAACAGCACGTTCATGATCATTTCGTTCGATCAATACTTCTGCCAAGTAAGCTTG
>CAKZLX010000269.1 GCA_937127265.1 uncultured Pseudomonadota bacterium | reverse complement strand
CCGGTATCCTCAATATACATTGGTGGTGGGACCGCAAACCTTAGTAGACAGTCTGAATGGAAACATCTACTACAGGAAATTGCCACCCTACCAATTTCCACAGAAACGGAACTCACCCTAGAAGGTGCTCCGTTGTACTTTTGGAGTCAACGAACCCTACTCCAAGACATCGCCTCCATCCTACCAACCATCAAAAAGCGAATTAGCATTGGCGTACAGACCTTTCACCCTCATTTGATTACCCTGATGGGGCGCAATTTGATGAACAATAAACTCCTCGATGCTATCGGTATCGCTAAGAGTTTAGGCTTTCACATCTCAATTGATTTATTGTGCAACCTTCCCAATCAAACCCCCGAAGAAATTGTGTCGGACATTGAAAAAGCCGTCGCTTTAAACATCCCACATATCTGCGTGTACAACTTGGTCTGCTATGATGGTTTGGGAACGGAATGGGCAAGTGACCCCAAGATAGTCGCTCAATTACCATCTCGTGAACAAAGCATGGCCAATATGGCACTGGTGTTTCAAACCTTCGATCGTTTGGGGTACGATGCCATCACCTTAACCGATTTTCAAAAGAGAGGCTCCGGTGAGTCCGGTCGTTATCGATATGAAGAAGACATCCGAGCACCCGAATCGGTAAACTGGTGGGGTGTCGGTCCTGGAGGCATTTCGGTATTGTGGGATCGTGTGTATGGTGTAAAATTGGAAAACCCCCGTCTATCCTCAACCTACATCGAAACCATCAATTCTCTGGACCCTGACCAACAAGCAACTTGGCAACGCTCGTGTGTTTATGCTGAGATTGAACGTAAATTGTATTGGCTCACTCGACAAATCAAAGGACTGTCCATCAACCCACAACAATATCAACGTATCTTTCATACCACAATTGAAGATGACTTTGGTCCGATGTTCTGGTTGTTCCAAACCGAAGGACTTCTCACCCCAGCCTATGCACTCACCCAAAAGGGTTGTTATTTCGCAGACGCCATGGCAGGTCTTTTGGTCGAGTATGCCGTTCAAAAGGATAAACAAGGCGCTTCTACCAGTCGAAATACCTTGCCTGCCACTAGACTACACAAAATGCGGACTGCTCAGACCTACTCTTTACCACGACGTCCTCAACTCAGTCCCAAAATCAGACAGCGACGCCTGCGATTCAATGACGCACGTAGTTACCCAATGGGATAATCACATCTGCAATGGATCGTACAATCGATGATTATTGATCACCTGCCCACAACGCCAACTTCGGTCGATCAATCTTGGCATTGTGTCGAACATCCACTGGAAAAGACGGATGAAACAACACCCTTTTAATATGACGGGTTAGGGCATGCTTGGCGGCAATTTCAAGCAACGCTGTTTTCAAGGTGGCCTCGGAAGTCGTGGTCGAGGTCACCTTTTCCACCACGATCACCGGTTGTCCGTTGACACCCACCAAAGCCGAACGTTCAACGGCAGGATGGACATTAAACAAAGCCTCACAAGGGACCGGAAACAAGGTCGTTCCATCGGCACACTCTACCCGATGGGCTTTGCGTCCACAAAACCACAACCGCCCTTGTGAATCGAGATACCCAACATCTCCCATTCGGTGCCAAATATTTTCACCATCCTTTATTTTAGCGTTCTTGGTATGTTCAGGCTCTTCTTTGTATTCGGTGGTCACCACCAACCCTTTGACACAGATTTCGCCAATTTCACCTTGGGGCAAGACCAAAGAATCAGACCAGGTTGCGATAGATTCATCCCGAATTTCGATAATGCGAACGGTCATGTTGGGCGCCAAATGCCCGACACAAGTTCCCAAACCTTGATTGGTTTTCTCAGCCGTTTCTTCCAACACCAAATTCGAACCAATAGTCGCCACAGGTAGGGACTCCGTAGCACCATAGGGAGTGTGAACCTCAACACCGGGTTCCAACAGTTTGCGAAATTCTTGGTGTAACTGTGGTGGAATCGGAGCCCCTGCCGATAGCACCCGTTTCAACGTCGGTAAGCGCTGATTGTTTTCAACACACCACTTCACCATATTTTTCCACAAAGATGGCGAAGCAAAGGCATTGGTACAACCGTGGTCACGAATGGCTTCCAGCAACAATTTCGGGTCTGCTTGGGCTGGCTTGGTGGGATCCATATCGGGAATGATGACGGTCATGCCCTGTGCGAGGGTAAACAGTCCAAACAGTGGAAAACAAGGCAAGTCAATCTCGCCAGCCTCAATACCGTACATGTCTTTGATAGCACGGGTTTGGGCATCAAAGATTCGATGGGTATACCGTACGCCTTTTGCC
>CAKZLX010000268.1 GCA_937127265.1 uncultured Pseudomonadota bacterium | reverse complement strand
CGTTTGAAGAAGGTGTGGCGATGCAGTTATCAGCCGATAAATTTTCCACCACTTCCAATACCAGCATCATGAATTGGTGTGCTGCACGCAGTGAATATACAGCCGACAATCTAGGTTCCCCAGGTGAAGCCAATCATTTGTGCGCCAATAATCTACCACCCCCACCATTCAGTTTTGCCGATACTGGATTGAGCGGAGATACGGGTCTGGCTGGTGATACTGGGGAACCTTCCAGTGAACCAAATGATCCTACAGTCTCCGATGCGATTGTGCCCTCTGTTGGTGATGTCATTTTTACCGAAGTGATGGTGGACGCTAAAGGAATACCCGATGCCTTTGGTGAATGGGTGGAGTTGACCAATTTGACCACCGAACGTTTAAACCTCACAGGTTTTGCCATTGAAGATGATGGACGCAATTATTTTGCCTTTCCAGAAGGTACGGTGATTGAACCAGAGAGCACGCTGATTGTTGGGCGTTCAAACGATTCTTCCCAAAATGGTGGTGTTTCTGTGGACGTCGTTTCTACGGGATTAACCCTTGCCAACAAAACCTTTGTGTTGCGTTCTTCACAAGATGATGTTCAAGAGAATTTTGAAGAAATGGTAGTTGTTGGTACTTCTGGGTCGGGGATTGAAATGGGGCTGGAAGCCGCCCAAAATGCTTTGAGTGAACCACTTCTCTCTACTGATAACCAAGGTTTCCTTCGTGAAGATGCTAATTTGTCCTTGATCTTTATTTCTGATGAGGATGATTTTTCTCCCTATTCTGCCCACTCTTATCTCCGTTATTTTACAGACCTTAAAGGAGACGCAGCGTATCGAGATCACACCATGCTCAATGTTTCAGCGGTAGTCGGCAAAGACCTGCCTCCTTATGAAGGGGAGCCCTCTTGTCAATCGGAAAATGGGATCGGGTATTATGGACCCAAATATATCGAATTGGTCAATCGTACCGAAGGGATTGTGGAAAGTATTTGTGCTGATGACTTTTCACCGATCGCTAGTGAATTGGGACTGGTCGCCTCTGGTTTACAATTAGAGTTTGCGCTTTCGGGTTTGCCGGACTTGGAAACATTGAAAGTGAGTTTGTATGCCGACAACGACAACGATTCCTTGATTGGAGAGTTGACCCGTGGTGAAGACTATACCTACATCATTGAAAACAATGCCATTTTGTTTACTCCCGAAAGTTTACCGGCTTCGGAGACCTACATTTTGGCGGAGTATAAATTGTTGCCAACTGGGGCAATCATTAGTGAAGATACCGGTCAAGCCAGCGAAGCAGGAGATGCCCAATGAACCATTTTTGGATAGTGTTGTGTATGGTGTGTACCATAATGTTTGGCTGTCAAACTGAAGAACCAGAGTGTACCGAAACCATTCCTTGCGCCTTTGGAGAAACTTGTCAGGCTGGTGTCTGTGTCACCCAATCCTGTGCCACCTCTGCGCAGTGTGAGATGGAAAGTTATTGTGACAACGGCAATTGTATCGACGGATGTCAGAGCGACAAAGATTGCTATCCGGGAGATGTTTGTGATCCTGACAGCAATACTTGTGCTTCGGGATTTTGTACCGATACTCACATCGACTGTGATTTTAAAGAGTTTTGTAATTCGGTAACCGGTGATTGTACCGAGGCCTCTGGGATTTATTGTCGCGAATGTGAAGTGAACAATGACTGCGGTGGTAACGGGAATGTGTGTATGCACTGGGGGCTGCAGCGTGACTTTTGTGGTGTTTCTTGTGAACAGGACGCCGACTGTCCATCCGGCTTTACCTGTACCGATTGGAATGATACTGAAACGGGTCAAATCGTACGTCAATGTGCCACCTATTGTTGGTTGTATGTAGACGATCGTCCAATTCCTGAAGGAAATAGCAATGCCCATCAACGTATTGGAAATGAATGTCCAATTGTCGAACCCACCAGTTTGCAAGAGAGTGAGATCAAACAATGAGTATTCTGTGGTTGTTTTGGGCTTGTCAGCCTGAAATCAAAGATACTGGTGATAGTCCCAGTAATATTGCTCCAGTCATCACTTGGTCGACGCCGGACGATCGTTTGATTGAAGGGGACGCTCTGAGTATTGAAGCGACCATTGAAGATGCCGACGGTATCCAGTCAGCCACACTGTATTATCGTGGTTTGGGTACTTCCTATTGGGAATCGATCCCTTTGGACAACAGTTCATCGAACATCTGGAGTACCACCATTGAATCTCTTTCGGTGCCTGGGTTGGAACTCTACATCAAGGCCGAAGATACCGGTAGTCCAATCGCCACAGCCCTCTATCCGGTATCTGGTCCATCGGAACCACTGGTGATCAATGTATTTCCAGCATCTCAACCTTTGCCTTTTTATGAAGACTTTGTTCGACAAGAAGGTGAACTTACTTTGTTAGACATGGACTGGTGGACGCCTTCAGAAACCCGCGACACCTATCAATGGTTGTTGAATGAATCAGCCGGTCATACCGATGCTAGTTCGGTTTATCATCTGCGCGGATCGGATGGTATGCCAGAATTGAGAGATTGGTTGATCTCTCCGCCTTTGGATTTTTCCAGCGAAACCGAAGTTATGGTTGGTTGGTGGGAATACGGCTTGGCTGTGGATGCTTTGGTTGAACATTCGTTGTGGGTGTCTACGGGTTCCAGATTGCCCGATGATGGTGATTTCGTACAAGTAGAAGTGTTGGATACCCCAGTGTCTGGAGAGTGGTCAAAACATCGCTACATTGATTTGTCTGCTTATGCTGGTGAGCAACAAGTGTATGTCGGTTGGCGATGGACGGGTAGCAATGCCGATGAGTGGAGTGTGGATGATATTGAAGTCCGTCGCTTGGCACCGGATTTGATTGTGGAGACGATATCACCTTCCACATCACCAAATGCCCAAACCAGTGTTGCGATCTTGATTGACAATCTGACCAACGGTACTGGGAATGACTGTGAAACCATTCTGGTTATTCCTGATGGGGCAACACCTTCCAGTGCGATTTTGGATGGCTGGAGCATCGACGGATTGGGTTCGGTTGTGCAAGAGTTTGATGTCACCATTGAGACTGATGTCAATCCCCACAGTCGTATTCCTTATGAGCTGGTGCTCACCTGTGGTGAAGATTCTTGGCAGTTCTCAGACTTTATCCAAGTCGGTCAACCTTCGTTGGCACAATCTACGATTGAACTGACCGAGCGAACCCAACTCACTGCGATTGTAGGGTATGGTGATCCAAGCAGTCCAGTTTGGTCAGATGTGATGACCCAAGAAATCCTAGATGCTGGTGTGCACAACCTCTCTGTAGACGTCACCGATCAGTATGCATTCT
The DNA here is from genome assembly GCA_937127265.1 of uncultured Pseudomonadota bacterium. Taxonomy (GTDB): domain Bacteria; phylum Myxococcota_A; class UBA796; order UBA796; family UBA796; genus CAJWHX01. The sequence goes on along the minus strand of CAKZLX010000268.1, from coordinate 6,764 downwards.
TGCCACCTGAAGCCGGACCAGAACGATGGTTTCTTCAAGTGGAGTCCAGTAGTTTAGCGATCATTCAAAACTTTACCATTGGGTATGGAACGACGGTTGTTGGTACTGCTGAGACCACCATTTCCCAACCTGATTTTCCAGCTGAATTGCTGTTGCCGGCACCACCTGTTTTTGAAGTGCTCTCTCAAACCCCAACCAGTACCGAACCAGGTGTTCAAAATCAAACAATTACAGTTGAGTTGGCCAACTTTGGAGAAGATTCTCAAGGGCCTGTATTTGGATCGCTGATTAGTTCCGATTCTGATGTTTCGGTCATATCTTCACAATTGGGAATGGTTGATGCCGATGTTTGGACCCGAAACGAAACCCATACGGTGGAAGGTTCCATTGCCGTTTCTGATACCCACACATCTTCGACACCGGTTGAAGTCACGATTCTGTTGGCCGATGGTGTTGATTCTTGGACGATCCCCGTGTCGATTGAAGTACCGTTTCCACGATTGGGGATTACGGGTGTGGTTGTTTTGGATAGTGGTGGCAATAACGATGGCAAATTGGACCCCAATGAGACGGCTCAATTGGAAATTCAAATCGCCAATTCTGGTGGGCAAAATGCCGATGGTGTGGTGCAGGCTGAGTTGAGTGTGGAAGCCTCCTCTACGGCAACGGCGACTGTTGTCAATGATAATCCTTCATTTGGCTTTGTGTCCGCAGGGGCCCAAAAAGACGAAGATGATTTCTCGATTACGGTTACCAGTGGTTCAATAGGGGACACTGTTGATTTGTTACTCAGTATGGAAGATAACAGTCACCAGTATGAAGATCGCCTGCAATTGTTGCTGGGTGAGGTGCCCTGGATTGGGGTGTCACCCTTGATGGATGACCCTGCGGATGCCTTAGACCCAGCCGCACTCGATTTGGAACGGGTGGAATATCGGGTCAATGGTTCAGTTGTGGAAATGCGTTTGACTTCCTCCACGATCATTGATCCCAGCACGGCATTTATTGAGGCGTGGGGTCGATCTGGTGGAGCAGGATATTCTTATTTCCGATGGGTTGTGCAGTCTGGTGTGGGAACGTTGCAAGGGTATATTGCTGGTGTGGGCTTCCAACCATTGGGTGCATTGTCAGTATCCTATGTGGATGATCATCATATCGTTTGGTCTTTTGACAGTGCAGATTTGGATTTGGCACTCACCCAGTTTGAGATCGGTTTCGCTTCTGGATGGTGTGGTCCCCCCGAGTATTATTGTGATCAGTATCCTGATGGCTGGGGCTATCCCTACGTCTCTTTTAACACCAATCAGTGGTTTGACATTGAGTGGTAGTGGAATGGTTTGGTTTGTGTCGAGTCTTACCAGTTAAAAGAACATTCTTCTTGGTTGTTTTGAGCAAAGGATTCCATTGCTGCAAAGGTTTGTTCGATTCCCGAAGCTCCTAAGGATGCGGCAAGTCCAGATGGAATATATCCACCGGGTTTTGACCAAGCATGATATTCTCCCAGTGTATGTTCTTCATCCAGTTTGATTAATAGCCAAGCCCCAGAACTTTGGGTAACCCAAACAGCATCGTTGGTGTAGGTTTGGCTTGTGCTGTCCAATGAGAACTGATTGCGATCGTCTACGGCTTCCCAGGTTAGTTCAGCCATACGTCCGTCACTTTTACTTCGCAGAGGTGCATTGGTGCGTTGTTTGGTGACCCACCATCGATCAGATAGCATTGGGATTGGCAAATGCATCATGACCAATCGATTGTTGGTGCAAGGCTGTCCCTGAATGACTTTGGTAAAATCAACCGGTGAAAGCGAAACGTGTGCTTCTTCTTGGTTGATAGCGGCAAACATTTCTTGAATCCCGATTTTGAAAATCCCAATGCCCCAACCAGTTTGTCCTTGGAGACCAGTGGTCACTGTTCCAGCACTGACCTTTTGATAGGCCGACAATGGTATATTTGGTGTTGTTTGACTGATGCGATATTGTCGCATCGGTTCTGTTTGTTGCAAGATTGAGTGTAGTTTGTCCAATGGATATGGTGATGTCGCCATGGCAATCGGAAACAGTGATATCAGCAGTCCGAGGAGCATGTCAATTTTTGATGCGAAGTCTCAACAGGGATGAGCCCAGACCAATGGTATCCGTGGTTTGCATTTTGCTACAATCGATGTTTCGACCATTGTGGTAGGTTCCATTGGTCGATTGTAAATCTTGAAGGAAGATCATATCGCGACTGAATATTTCAAGCATCGCATGGCGTCGAGATATTTCTGGGTCAGAAAGAGGGATTTCACCGTGCAATCGTCCAATGATCAACGTACCAGAATTGACACTAAATATTTTACCGATGTCCGCGCCATTGAGTACCTCAATATCGGCATTGAAATTGGGTGGCACACGAAGGTCGTTGGCAATGTTGTCGAGGCTTTTTACGGCTGCGTCTGGCTCTAGTTCCTCATCCAACAACCATGCCAGTTCAATCTTGGGACTGGTGTGACTTTGAATGGGAGAAGGACTCTTTTTCATGGGGGTTCCCACAAAGAGAACCATCAAGGAATTTCCAATGGTAATTTCAGAACCCGGGTTCAATTTCATACGATGCGTAAGTCGACCATCGACCATCAGACCATTGGTGGAATTTAAATCTTCAATGTACCATCCATCAGCCATTTTGAAAATCTTGGCGTGTTTGGAAGAGATGAGATTATCAGGGATGACGATATCTCCCTGTCGCCGTCCAATCACCATAGTGTCGGCATCCAATGCAATGTGCTCACCTTCTTTTGGACCACTTAAGACTTTTAAAAATGCTTTTTTTTCCATGTGTATCGTATGCCGAGGTGTAGGGAGGTCTTTAACGTTGTTGTAGGTGTTTTATGCAGTGGTGTGGGTCGAGTCCGTATCAGTGGCACAAGCGCCCAAGAAGTACTTGTGGAATCGACCCGGTAGATCTTTTTGCAAGGCATCTGCCAAAAATACACCCACACCAGCGGCTTTGGCAAGGTCAACACCCGTATCGCAATTCATTTTGTGAAAGAGATTGATGACATCTTCTGTGGCAACGTTACCAGATGCTCCAGGTGCGTAGGGGCATCCACCCAGTCCTGCAGTGGAGGCATCAAAAGTTCGGATGCCCATTTGGTAACCGGCTAAAACATTAGCCAATCCTGTTCCTTGGGTGTCGTGCATGTGTAGAGCAATCTTTTCTAATGGAACAGTAGCATTTTTTAAGCCTTGAATGACTTGTTCTACCAAACGTGGATTACCCATTCCAGTGGTATCTCCCAAAGATATTTCCGAAATACCGAGTTCCAATAATTGTTGGGTCAGTTCCACGGTGGTTTGAATATCAACATCGCCTTCATAGGGGCATCCAAAGACTGTAGAGAGATAGGCACGAACTGTGGCGCCTTCATCCAAGGCCATCTCGGTGACGACACGAATGTTGTCGAGGCTTTCCAATTGGGTGCGATTCAGATTTTTGCGATTGTGGGTCTGGGAAGCAGACATGAAAGTCGCTACATGTTTGATGCCAACATTGAGGGCACGCTCCATCCCTTTGCGATTTGGAATCAGAGCCCAAAACCGAACATCGTCATGACGTGGTAAGTTTCGTAAGATTTCTTCGCCATCGGCCAACTGTGGAATCCAAGATGGTCTAACCAAACTGGTGACTTCGATGTCTTTATGACCAGCTTCAACCAATCTGTGAATAAGTTCAAGTTTGACATCGGTGGGTACGATGTCCTTTTCATTTTGTAAACCGTCTCGGGCCGTGACATCGACAATCCGAACGGGAGAAGATGAAAACAACGATGTGGGAGATGAAACAGATGGCATGAAATCCTCGCATGTGCTCATTTAATATAACACATTTTTATTCTCTCGTTGACACTTCACTGGTCAGAGATGGTCTGGATTATACAAAGTTGGGGAATTGTCACATCCTACGTATTGGATGCTAGACAGGGAAACACGAATCATTTTAGGCTCGTGGTGTAACGATTAAACTGTTCTCGTCAGAGCATGATTCAATTGTGACTGGGGTGATCTGATTGAACAAGGCGGTCGAGGGTGTTGTCTTTGTTTCCACCCGCAAGTAATTTTTGGTGTATCCACGCCACAACAATTGTGGTTTCGTATCTGCGGTTTGTAGATGTTTGGCATCTCTTTCCCACAAGACTTCATCTGTGCGTCCCAACTGGGCTTCTAGAAACTGTTGTCGAGCCTTGGCAACAACCGGTTTGATTTGTTGTATGCGTTGTCGAATTTCTGTCTTGGGCAACTTTTTGGACATTCGTGAAGCCGGTGTCCCGTTGCGATCAGAATAAGAGAATAGATGCATGTCTCCAAATCCGATTCGTTCAACCGTAGCTATCGTTTCAGCAAATTCTTGTTCAGTTTCGCCAGGGAAGCCAACAATCAAATCGGAGGTGATGTTGAACAAGGGATCGTGGGCGCGAGCTGCAGCCACTAGACCTTCGTAACTTTCCACCGAACAGCGACGAATCATACGGCGCAAAACGGTATTGGAACCAGATTGTAAGGGCAGGTGAAGATGAGGGCACATTCTTGGATTTTGCCACAGGTCAATGAAGCCCGTTGGAAAATCCCAAGGTTCCAAAGAGCCGATTCGTATGCGAGGCACATCGGTATCTTGCAGGATGGCTTCAATCAATGAGCGTAGATTTTCACCGGTGTCTGAACCATATCCACCCAAGTGTACACCTGCCAAGACCACTTCTTGATAGCCATCACCGTGCAAGGAGCGAATGTTGTTCACGACATCGAGGATTGGAATTGAGCGTTCGGCACCTCGTGCGGTGCTGACAATACAAAACGAGCAACGGTTGTGACAGCCATCTTGCACCTTAACAAAGGCACGGGTACGGGTTTGGGCAAAAGCGGGTTGTGCGTCTTTTGTTTCGGCAATCTGGGGCATGTCTCCACCCCATGTGTCGACGATGGTCTTTGCCATGGACGCTTTGTCGGCATTTGGAACAACCATGTCTACGTGTAACTGTTGTTGGATGGTGTCTTTGGCGAGTGTGGCAAAACATCCTGTCGCTACCAGTTTGGCAGCGGGGTTCGATTTGTGTAAGTCCCGCAGTCGTTTTTTGGACTTCCGAGAGGCTTCATTGGTCACCGCACAGGTGTTCACAGCCATAATGTGTGCATCGTCAGGGGTTTGTACTACCCTGTGGCCCATGCTGTGAAACTGCCGTTGCCAAGAGGCTTGCTCTGCTTCATTGAGTCGACAACCCAAAAATTCCAAGTAAATATTCATGGTGTAAATATATCGACTTTTAGCCATATTGTCGATATGCACAATAGCAGAAACCTGAGGTGATGTGATGCTTGTACAAGGAAACAAACGGTCTATGCTAGATACACGTTGGTTGGTGATAGCGGGAGGACTTTTTGCTGTGGGTTGTACTCGAGATGTCGTGGTTGGTGTGAGTGATCTGCCAGCCGGAGAGGCCTTTCAACTAACCCTTGATGGGCAACCGATGCAGACACTTTCTCTCAATACATGGTCAAGTCCTGCACTGTCGATGCGAGAAACGCACCAATTGCAATTGTGGTACGGAGAGCGTGAATGTACCTTGTCGAATCCGATTGTCGAAGGTCAACTGGGGTTTGGTGAATGGACCCACAAAACAGATTGGTCTTGTGCTGGCCTGATTGGGTATGAAATGTTGCCGGTTGGAGAACTGTTGGTGGGGAAGTCTGAGGTGACGGTTGGGCTGTGGCAACAGTTGAAAGGAGAGGACTCAGAAGATCCTTGTGGTGCACAATGTCCGAAAAGCAATCTCAATTGGTTACAAGCCTTGGAGTTTGCCAATCAACTGAGCATGGTAGAAGGCCTAGACCAGTGCTATACCAAAGAGGCGCAAGGAGTGGTGACAGTCGTTTCTGGATGCAATGGATATCGATTGCCCACGGATGCTGAGTGGACTGAATTGTCGAGCCAAGACAAAAGTACACCGTTTGCTGATAGCCAAACGGTTACCGAAGTTGGGTGGATGCGTGACAATTCTGATTTGCAGCGACATCCGGTCTGTCAGTTGCAAACCAACGGTTTTGGTCTGTGCGACACCACAGGAAATGTTTGGGAGTGGGTCTGGGATACTGTCCAACGCAAGGAGTTAAGGCGAGTTCGTGGTGGTGGATTCACCTCAGTTGCCGATGTCGCTCGTTTGGACAATGTAGTCGATTTTCCTATGGGACTGGGGGCTGAACACGTTGGATTTCGCTTGGTTCGGACTGTGTCTGGTCAATAATCGGTCGATGTGTATGAGGTCACTTCTCTGTAGGGTGGTTATTTTTTCTCGATTGGGCTATGCTCTCAACTATTGACTGGTTGAATATCCAAAATATAAGTGTTGAGGTGTCTATATGTATACGATGTTGTTGTGGTCGTTGTTTGCCTGTACAGGTGGGGAAACCAATCCAAATGTGATCACCAAATCTGATATCCAAACTGCTGTGCCCAAAAAAGATATCGTGACGATTTGTACTGCCTTGCGTTCTCCCGATAGTGAATTGCAACAGTTTGCCACCGAACAATTGCGTATTTTTGAACCCGAACAAACCAAAGAGTGTCTAAAAGAAGGATTGGTTGATGCTGAAACCAAGGAATTTCGAGTGGCTGTTTTGGAGGGACTGAAAGGCGAAAAACGCAATGCCTTGGGTAGAGTAGCGGCTGATTTGATTCAGGACTCATCTCTCAAAGGACGTGAAGAAGCCATCTATCACTTGGGAGGTGTT